>JBKPSD010000138.1:0-15344 GCA_046734935.1 Nitrospirota bacterium | reverse complement strand
ACCCGATATTCTGCCTCTCTGGTGGTCCTTGGCACTGGGGGCCTGCCTCGGCGGCAATGGCACCGTGATTGGTGCGAGCGCCAATGTGGTGATCGTGGATCTTGCCAGGAAAGCGGGCTATCCGATTAGCTACAGGCAGTTTTTCCTGATCGGATTTCCCGTGATGGTCGGTTCGGTGCTGTTGAGCAGCCTATATATATGGTTGCTCTTTCTACGGTGAACTCGGCCTGCGATGGGGCGCCAGGCCGAGTTTAGCGGCTGCTAGAGGAAGCAGGCGGACCCGCCACGGCTATACTGCACCAGCCGATCATAGGACATCGAGCATTCGGTGCAGTACACCTCCGACAAGGACAGATCCTGTCCCGGGACCAGATGGCGTGTGATGTAATCCGCCATCGTGCACCAGTCGTGATCGATGGAGCCGTCCGAGTTTTGGGCTTTGACGCGCCGACAGCCTGGGCAACAGTATGTGAGGTGCGGACCATTCATGCTGAGCACTCCTGAGTTCTCTCGGGTGATGACTCGAAATGGTGAGGCTCGACAGCGCCAATGTCGCAGCGCTTGGGCGCCACACGGTTGACGAGTAGGATTAATCAGGCGGTCTGATTGGGCGGACGAAGAAGACTGTGTTCGTTGACTTCGCCCTTGGCACCAGCGGGTCGGTCGCCGCTGGACGTGACCGGCATCGCAGGAATGATGTCGGCAGGCATGGTCGGTAACGCAAACGCTTCGAGCACCGGATTATCCGTTTGATCGAATGCAAACTGCATGGTCCAAAGGGTCATCGTGCTCCCGAGCACATACATGACGACACAGAGGCAGATGAGAGCGATGCCGCAGAAGACGACCACGGAACAGCGCTTGCTCCGCCCAGACATCATGGCAGTGCCCCAGGAAAGTCCCGTAGTCTAGGACGACGCCGCACTTCTGTCAATGCAGCGGCGAGGACCTGTCAGGCCGCCGGCAGGATCTGGACTCCCGCCTCTCCGAACTTCTTTTCGATCGCAAATCGTAGTTCGCTCGCCACTTCATGCGGGTCGACGTCCAGCCGGATTTCCAGCCAGTAGTTCAAGGTGAAAATCCTGCCCTGATTGGCGAATTCTTCGAGAAGCACCTGCGGCTGCGGTGTTTTCAACACATGCGGGTGATTGGCCGCCAGATCTGAGAGAAGATCCATGACGACCTGAGTCGATGAACCATAAGGGGCGCCGACCCGTAACGAGAAGCGGCCGATGCGGCTTGAATAGGTCCAGTTCGTCAGATGACGTTCGAGAAAACTGCTGTTCGGAATCAGGGTCACGACCCCCTTCGCATCTCGAACCGTGGACGACCGGAGGCCGATGGTCGTGACCCGTCCCCGGACGTTTTCGACTTCGATCAAGTCGCCGACGCGCAACGGGCGTTCGATAAGCAGGAGAATGCCGCTGATGACGTTCTTCAACAGGTTTTGGGCACCGAATCCGATGCCGATGGCGAAGGCGCCGCCGAGGAACGCGAAAATGGTGAGCGGGATTTTGACCCAGAGCAGGCTGGTCACGATCAAAATCGTCAACAGCAACGCCTGGCTCCATTGTCGAAGCAGATTGCCCAGTTCAGCGTCGACCCCGAGGCGCGAGATCGCGAGCCGACCGATGAGGGCTGCCAGATAGAGGCAGAGCCAATAGCCGATGGAAAAAATCAAGAGCGCCGTGCCGATCTTTCCGACGGTCACGCTGCGATGGCCCGTAATCTTTTTGCCTTCCACTTCGATCGTGTCTTCCGCGCTGAACAGTTCCCAGTTCCACGCCGCCTTGGTTTGTTCCCAAGCGTGCTGCCACCATCCTTGCAGCCGGGCCGAAAAGGGTAGCTCTTTCTGTTGCTCCTTGAACATGGACTTCCAACGCTCGAGAAACCTCGACGCCTGGTCAAGGCGCTGCAGGGTGGAACTGTAGATGGTTTCCCGCTGACGATGCGCGTCGAGCAGCGCGCGGGCATGCGTTCGGTCCGCCGCCGTTGAACTGTTTTTGACCCTCGTCTCGAGCTCCCCAACTTGGCCGGAGGCGATGCTGATCTGCTGGCGGACATAGTCGCGCGATGCCTGAAAGTTCGTGAACAGCGGCGTGAAGCGGTCGTACGCTTCGCGGATTTTGCCCGGCTCACGGTCGTGGACGATCGAGAACCGGCTCTCCCATAACTGGCGTTCTCCTTCCACAACGTCGAGCAGCAACTGCAGCAGGTCGCTTTTGAGCGACAGATTGTCAGTCCGGACATGCCCCACCTCGACGGCTTCCTTCATACGACGGACATTCTTTGGCTGCCGCCCGCCGCCAGCGGTCTTCGACGCTGGGGCAGCCAACTGTGCTTCGATGGCGCGGAGCTCTCCAAACTGGCGGTGCCGGTCGGCAGTTGTTTGGTCGAGGTGCTCGGCGAGTTGTTGGCGCTCTTCAGACAGGCGTGTGCGTATCTTCGACAGGTCGGCCTCGGTGAATTCGACCTCTGACTCCACCGCCGCCAGGCGATGGTCCGCAGACTCGAGACGCGCCCGTGTCTCGGACAGCTCTTCCCCAATGCGGGTCTTGGACAGCTCCGTTGCCTGCAACAGCGCAGCGGCCGCACGCTGTCGCAGTGTTTCGAGGTCCCGCAGCCATCGTTGCCGGTCCTCCGACGGCGTCCCATGGGCGCTCTCAAGGCGTTCGGCGGCCTGACGGAGACGCTCTTCGGACGCCTGTAGTGCTTCCCTTGCCCGACCGGATCGGAGCTCGATGAGTGCGAGCTGCGATTGCAGCCCTTCGACGGTAAGCCGCAGGGAAAATGCGGTGTCCCATAACCGGTCGGCAAAAAAGACGGAGTAGGGAGGTGATTCCCCCTCTGCGCTTTGCGGGGCGCTTGCGGCATCGGAGCCCTCGCCTCGTCGTCGTCGCGCTTGCTCCAGACGCACGGAGTCATCGATCTGTTCATCCAGACTGCGCACGATGTGGTGCAGCAGCGTGCGGCGTTCCAGAAGTTCCTCTTGCGAGGTCCCCGGCGGCGCCCCTGCCGCCAACGTCTTGGGCTGGTTGACGGCGTCCAATTCCTGCTGCGCTTTCTCTCGCTTCGATCGAATTTCGCCAAGCGCCTGATCGCTCGAAGGCGCGGCTTGCGCGGTGGTGGCTTGAGGCGCGTCCTTGGCGGTCTCGGTTCCGGCACTCATGGTGTCAGACGCGATGAAGAGCTTAAACAATAAGATAAGAAGGAGGACCGCAGAGCAGCGAGGCATCTTCATAGGAACGGGGTGAGCACCGATGAACGGTTCTCTCAGAGATGGATAAAGTTGGTTATCACACGCTCCCCATGAGGGCAGGACTAGGCAAAACCCCTGGAGGGCAGAAAGTCGAAATGGAAGCACCGGCGCTGAGGAGGTATTCGAATGTGCATCATTCCGCGCTGAGATCTTCTCGGGCATTTGCTAGTCGATAGCCGTCTAAGGCTCGCTCATAGTGATGGAAAATAGAACGTCGCGATGAATCCACGGCTCAAGCCCCTCAAAGATCAAGTGCTCGTCATCACCGGCGCGTCGAGCGGTATAGGACTGGTAACGGCCCGCATGGCCGCGAAGCGGGGCGCCCGTGTCGTGCTCACGGCCCGAAATCATGACGCCTTGCGGCAGGCAGCCGAGGAGATCACGGGCGATCAATCGAAGGGAGGTACGGCCGCATACGTTGCCGCGGATGTGTCGGACGAGGCAGCGCTCCGGCGCGTGGCCGAAGAGGCGGTTTCCCGCTTCGGCCGCATCGATACCTGGGTCAACGGCGCCGGTGTCTCCGTCTATGGCCGGGTGATGGACGTCTCACTGGACGACCAGCGGCGTTTGTTCGAGACGAATTTCTGGGGCGTTGTGATCGGTTCCCGTATCGCCGTTCCGTATCTCCTCCAGGGGGGCGCTCTGATCAACATCGGCAGCATCTTGTCGGACAGGGCGGTGCCCTTGCAGGGAATGTATTGCGCGAGCAAACACGCGGTGAAGGGCTTTACCGACGCCTTGCGCATGGAACTGGAGCATGACCGTTTGCCGATTTCGGTCACGTTGATCAAACCATATTCCATCGATACGCCTTACGCCGAACATGCTAAGAACTACTTGCCGAACGAACCGACGTACCCTCTGCCTGTGTATGCTCCGGAGGTCGTGGCCGAAGCCATCCTCCATTGCGCGGAGCATCCGACCAGAGATGTCTACGCTGGAGGAAGCGCCAAGATCATGGCGACGATGGGAAATTTCGCTCCCAGGCTCACGGACAAGATGATGACCACCCTGTTCGATATGCAGGTGAGCGGCCGGCCGGAAGACGATCGGACCAACCACAGCCTGTACGCTCCCACCACGGGGCTCAAGGAACGTGGCGGGCGGGCGCCCTACGTTTCGGAAACGAGCCTCTATACCCAGGCGTCCCTTCACCCGATGTTCGCGGGTGCGGCGCTTGCCGCAACGGGGCTCACGCTAGCGTCCTGGCTACGACGGCGCTCGCGCTACGGAGCGAGAGAAGGCGGCGAGCATCACTGGTATGAGGCCGACACGGGGGGAAAAAGGTGACACCATGATGGTCGCAGCGACGGCCTGGCTGTTGGTGGCAACCGCCGCGGCCTTCATCCCGGCGAGCGGAGCGCATAGCGCCAAGCAGGACGCCAAACAGTCGGCGCAGGCGTTTCTTCAAAAAGCTGCGGAGGGCCAGCAAGCGGAGATCATCCTGGGACAGTTGGCGTCAGAGCGAGCGGGGCATCGGCAAGTCAAGCAGTTCGGGGCGCAAATGATCGAGGATCACCGGAAAGCAAGCACCGAAATCCGCCAACTCGCTGCAAAGGAGGGCGTCACGTTGCCCACGGAGCTGACCGATCGGCACAAGGACAGGCGAGAGCAATTCGCCCAATTGTCTGGTAGCGAATTTGATCGGGCCTACATCGGGTACATGCTTCGGGATCATCGAAAGGACGTTAAAGAATTCGAACGGAACGTCAAGGCAATCAAAGATCCGCAGGTATTACATTGGGCGGAAGACACGCTCCCGCTTCTGAAAGAGCATTTGCGACAGGCCCAGCAGATTGCCGCCGCAATCGGCCTGGACATGCCGGTTGCCAGGTAGCGCTGCAACTGCCGTCACTCTGCGAGAAGGGACAGTAATGAGAAACATGAGGGTATGGCTTCAGGTCCTCTGTGCCAGCGGTGGCATCGCGCTTGCGTCGTGGGCACTGATGACCGATCGAGCCGGTTTCGCGCAGCCGACGCCCGAAGGCAAAAAGCAGCAAGCACAGGTCGGCAGCATTGAGGATGCCAAACACAAAGGCTTTGAAGGCGTGGATTTTTCCTACGACGTGTTCGGCGCGCCGCCGGGGCAGGATCCCCTCAAAATCGCCGAAGAGGCGATGAAGAAGGACATCTCGCAAAAGCCTGACGTCATGAAGCGGCAGCATAAACTCCTGAGCGACCGCTATGACCTCGCTTGCCGGACGGAAAAAGGCGTTACGATGACGAAGGGCAAACCTCAGCCCATCGGCCCTACGGTGAAACTGAGCGGCGGCATGACATGGGATCAGCTCGGTCAGCTCTCCGTCGATGAGATCAAGAAGAAGGGCGCGTTTCCCCCCGGCTTCGACCGGCTGCCGCACGTCAAGCAGGCCGTCGGCGGTCAGGTCTTTCCTCAGGTCCAGATCAAGGACTTCCCGAGACTGGAACGGTTCGACGTGGACTTCGATCTTCCCGAGTGCGTGCTGCCCGAGTTCCCGCCGCCCATCTTTCTGACGACACATCCCGAACTCGGCGATGTGTCTCAAGGGGAAGTCCTCAACGCCGAGAACTTCGACCGGTTGTTTCGAGGCCTCGTGACGCCGGCGCAGTTGGACGGATTGCGCATGCTCGTCACCCAGTTCGCTCAGGAGGAATTCAACGCCACGCATGACCGGAAAACAGTCAAGCCGAGCCTGGGCGTGAGCTGCCTGGACTGCCACGTGAATTTCCACACGACCGCCCAATTTCACTTGAATCCGGATACGCGGCCGCAGATGGAACGATTGCGGTTGGATACCGTGAGCTTGCGAGGGATGTTCAATCAGCAAATCCACGGATCCAAGCGTTCGATCCGATCGGTGGAAGATTTCACAGAGTTCGAGCAACGCACGGCCTACTTCAACGGCGATCCCATCCGCGCCATGAAAAAAGGCATGAACATCATCGACCGGGTGCCGGTCGCGCATATGGCACAGATGCAGAACATGATCGATTTTCCGCCTGCGCCGAAACTCGATCCGATGACCGGACGCTTGGACCGTGGCAAGGCGACGGCTCTCGAAACGAAGGGCGAGGACCTCTTTTTCGGCAAAGCGAAGTGTGTGGCCTGTCATCAACCGCCGTCGTTCACCGATCACCAGATGCACGACCTGCATCTCGAACGCTTCGGGGCAGCCGGAGACGGTCCGATCAAGACCTTCGTGCTGCGAGGGATCAAGGATTCGCCGCCGTACTTCCACGACGGTCGTCTCCCGACACTGGAAGACACCGTGGAGTTTTTCAATGTCATCGGTGGACTCAAGCTCGATCAGGAGGAAAAAAAGGCGCTGACCGCTTTTCTCCGGGCCCTGTAGGAGAACTTGAAAGGAGGACCTGAATGCCGCACGAATTGACCGACCGATCCGTGCTCCGGCACATTGAAGAACTCGTTTCGCAGGAGCACCGGCTCCAGGCTCAGGTGTCCCTGTCCGAGGAAGAGCGCGCGCGTTTGAAGGCCGTGGAGGTCGAGCTCGATCAAAGCTGGGATTTGCTGCGTCAGCGACGTGCCCTGCGGGCGGCGGGGCAGGATCCTGACAAGGCTCAGGTCAGGGCCCCGGACATCGTCGAACAATATGAGCAATGAGGCACTGAAGCACTGAAGAACAAAAGGTAAGCAAAGGAGGCATCACATGTCGGTCATTGAAAAATCCATCGAGATCAATGTGCCTGTGAAGACCGCGTACAATCAGTGGACTCAGTTCGAGGAGTTCCCGAGGTTCATGGAAGGCGTCAAAGAGGTCAAGCAGATCGACGATACGCATCTCCACTGGAAAGCCGACGTCGGCGGAAAGGAAAAAGAATGGAAGGCCGAAATCACCGAGCAGATTCCCGATGAGCGAATCGCCTGGCGGAGCCGGGAAGGCGCCAAGAATGCCGGCGTGGTGACCTTCCATCGGCTGTCGGATTCGAAGTCCAAGGTGATGCTACAGCTGGAATATGATCCCGACGGCGTCGTTGAAAAGGTCGGCGACGCGGCGGGTGTAGTCAGTCAGCGCGTGCTGGGCGACCTCGAGCGGTTCAAGCAATACATCGAAAGCCGGCGTCAGGAGACAGGCGAGTGGAGGGGGACCGTCAAGTAGACCAGACGGTAAGGAGCGCCAGATGAACACACAATGGTTCGTCGCATATCTGACGATGGCGGTGTTGTGCCAGGCCACACCCGTGTTTTCACAAGAGGCGATTCTTCCTCAAGGCGACCCGCGTCTTCGGGACCAGTCTCGAGACAGGCAACAACAGGATGCGGCAGAGTCCCGTCTCAAGCAGCAGGGACAAGGTCCGAACTACCGCGTCCAAGGCAAACCGCAGGCCGGGACCGGCGGTACGACCGCAGGCGCTCCCAACGGCCTCAGCCGTCAGGAGACCGGCATGGACGATCCGACCGTCAATCCAGGGCAGGCGTCAGGGATGCGCGTCCTCCGGGGCGAGGTGAAACAGGCCGGGATCAAGACCATTGTCATCGAAGACCGCAACGGCAAACAGGTGACGATGTCGATCGATCCCGCGACGGCCGGAGACCGCGACATTCGCCCGGGCGATCTCATAACAGGCACAGTTACGGCACAAGGCCGGGCCGTGACGATTCACAAAGAAGCCAGTGCCAAGGCCGAGTCCGACATATCGATGTCGGACGGAAAAGGAGGGGGCCATGGCGACATCTCGCCTCAACAGGCCGGGAAAAAGAATGGGGAGCCGTCCGGGAGGCCTTGATTCGAGATCACGTGTAGTCCGCCGGCCCAGGCGGCGAAGCAATGATGCCGCCCACATTCAGGGCGACGGTGCGGTCGCGCGGCGCACGTCGACGCAGGAAACACGATTAGCTTCCGGGCTGGGGTGGTTTGGTATCGGGCTGGGTCTAGCGGAGATGCTGGCTCCGCGGCGATTGGCGCATGCGATCGGCGTGTCCTCTCAGCATCATTGGTTGATCCGGGCGATGGGCCTGCGCGAAATTGCCAACGGAATCGGTATCGTAGCGTTCCCTTCCTCGCCCACCGGTGTCTGGGGTCGGGTTGCGGGAGATATCATCGATTTGGCCTGCCTGGGCGCGGCCTTCACCTCCGCCCGCTCGAACCGCGCCCGATTACTCACGGCCGCCACCGCTGTGGCTGGCGCGACGGCTCTAGATGTCCTGTGTGCGCAGCAGCTGACACGGGGGGTTACGACCCGTGACGGCGCCATACCGACCCTGGTGACGCTGACGATCAACAAGTCCCGCGAGGAGCTGTACAACGCATGGCGGAACTTTGCGAACCTTCCGCGCTGGATGAAGCATCTGCGATCCGTTGACGTCAGGGAAGACCGGCGCTCTCACTGGGAAGCGACAGGGCCGGCCGGTTCCACGCTGCAATGGGACGCAGAGATTACGGAAGACCGTCCGAATGAGATGATTGCCTGGCGATCGGTCGAGGGTTCGGATATCGATCACCGGGGTGTCGTACGATTCGAGGCGGCGCCTGGAAACCGGGGGACGATGGTAAGCGTCGAGATGCACTATCGCCCACCGGGAGGCACGCTCGGCTCAGCAGTTGCCGCCTGGTTCGGCGAGGATCTTCCGTATTCCATCAAGATGGATTTGCGCCGCTTCAAGCAGGTCATGGAAACCGGGGAAGTCATCACAACAGAGGGGCAGCCGGCGGGCCGGGCGGACAGCATCTCGTGGAAGTACGACGTCGCATCGCGGTCATGACACCGCGAATTTCACCCTAACCCTCAAGACGAACGCCGGGAGACATCGATGAAAGCGAATTGCTGGTTCGGCAAACAGCGCGTCCAAGTGGTCGACGTGCCGGACCCGAAAATCCTCAATCAACGCGACGCGATCGTCAAAATCACCGCCACGGCGATCTGCGGTTCGGACTTGCATCTCTACAACGGCTTTGTCCCCACCATGGAGCGGGGAGACATTCTCGGACATGAATTCATGGGCGAGATCGTCGAGGTCGGCAGAGAAGTCAAGAGGGTTCGGGTGGGCGACCGGGTCGTCGTGGCCTTCCCGATTGCGTGCGGCCACTGCTTTTTCTGTCAGAAGGAACTGTATTCGCTCTGCGAAAATTCCAATCCGAACGCGTGGATGGCCGAACGCTTTTTCGGCCACTCGCCCGCGGGCATCTTCGGCTATTCTCATCTTACCGGCGGTTTCGCCGGAGGCCAGGCCGAGTATGCCCGCGTACCCTTTGCCGACGTCGGCACTGTGAAAATCGAAAACGGATTGTCGGACGAGCAGGTGCTCTTCTTGTCGGATATTTTCCCGACCGGCTACATGGCTGCTGAGAATTGCAACATCGAACCCGGCGATACGGTCGCCATTTGGGGGTGCGGGCCTGTCGGACAATTTGCGATTCGGAGCGCCTTTCTCCTGGGTGCCGAGAGGGTACTGGCGATCGACCGGCTGCCGGAGCGGTTGCAGATGGCGCGGGACGGAGGCGCGGAAACGATCAATTATGAAGAGGCCGACGTCTACGATCTGTTGATGCAACAGACGGGCGGACGCGGTCCGGACTCGTGCGTGGACGCAGTAGGGCTCGAGGCCCATATGCCTGGGCCGTTGTATTACTACGACCGCGTGAAGCAAGCGATGATGATGGAGTCGGATCGGCCGATCGTGCTTCGTCAGGCCATTTTGGCCTGCCGCAGCGGCGGAACCGTTTCAATCCCGGGCGTCTACGGCGGCCTGATCGACAAAATGCCCATGGGCGCCGTCATGAACAAGGCGCTGACGATCAAAACCGGGCAAACGCATACGCAGCGCTATCTTCGTCCGCTGCTCAAACGGATCAAAAACGGCGAGATTGACCCGAGTTTCGTCGTCACGCACCGGATGAAACTAACCGATGCGGCGCACGGGTTCGCGACGTTTAACCGGAAACAGGACGGCTGCATCAAGATTGTCATGACGCCGCACTGACAGTGACGAAGTGAGGTGAAGTTGCGTGGGGACTCTCGGATAGCCACCGCGGCGTGTGGGTTTTGCCCGTGAAGGCATGAGGATGATTATGAAGCTATCCATGGTTGTGATCGTGACTGCGGCTTCTCTATTCCTCATGACCGGGGTCACGCCGGCCGATACTGGGCAGGAGGTGGCGATGGTCCTGAATGAAAACAATAACGTCATCGACGTCCACCTCCAAGGGGCCGAAGGCGCCCACAGCTTTGTCACTGGAAAACTGATCCATGTGGGAAAAATGAAGCCCGAGATCAAATTGCAAACGCCTCAAGGAGACAAGACCTTTCCTCTCGTGCGTCAAGACGTCAAGACCGGCGGCACCGAAAAAGGCGCGCTCCGTCACGGCGGAGCTTAACGAGGCCGAGGCGGCCATCGACCTGCATCGGGCCAAGCAGTAATTTTCACCATGACGAGGCGGAACAGCAGTTTCCGGCAGACTGAACGCATTTCATTGTCCGCTTCGCGCTAGCACATCCTGTCCGGCGCAAGACACGTTGTCTGAGCGCCCGGGGGATTGCCTAGGCTTCGTCCGTGCTCATGAGCGCCGGGCCGGCGAAGTTGTGCTGATCGCAATCGCACGATGGGTGGTCCGACACTTGCTCCTTCCTTCATTGAGAGTGGTCAACCAACAAGGGGGTGTGCAAATGCGTGGGATGTCCATAATCGTGATGTTGGGGGGGGTGCTTCTATGGCAAGGCCTGCCGGCCGTTGCTGTTGGCTCGCAAGAGCAACAGCCGCAGGTAGGAGCCGTTGAGCATAAGGACCAAGTCATCAGCCAACCGACAGACTCTCATCTGGCGGGCGATCGCCTCGTGACCGGACGGATCGTTTCGATTCGCGGCAATCAGATGGAAATAGACATCGGGAACGTCAAATCCCTCTATGTGCCGCTTCGTCCGTCACGAGCGAAGGGACAAACATTCGAAGTGGGGCAACCAATCATCGTCACCTTGAACGACCACAATGCGGTCGTGGATTACCACCATCCGAACGAGCGATCCGATCATCACGTGATCCGCGGCAAACTGACTACACCGCTCACGGTCGGCCTTGACAAGGCCGTGGTCGAAACGAGCGAAGGCACGAAGACCTTCATGGTTGAGGAGCGTGCGAAAGGAAAACTGACGGCGATCCCGGTCGGCGTCGAAGCCTTCTTCCTGGCCGACGAGAGCGGCAAGCTTGTCGACGCGCAGCTCGCGAACGCGCAGGCGGTGCACGAATCGGGGCAAAACAATAAAGCCAGGATCAAAGGCGCTCATGAGCAAGTGCGGGCCACCTTCAAAGGCAAGGGCGGTGAAGACACATTGAAGATCGCTGAACAGGGAAAGGAGCGGGAGGTGCCGTTTCGGCCTCCGCTTGAGAAGCTTGACCGGTTGAAACCCGGTCAGGACGTGGTTCTGCTGATGGACGAACAGGGCTATGTGCTGGAAATCGCAACGCCAGATGTGTCACCTGCCCGCTAAGCTCTTGCGCCACCGCATCGGCCTCGACGGCCGATGCGGTGCGCGTCTGTCAATACTCGTGAGTTCCAGAACAACCTAGAACCGTATCGTTTCAGTCGGTTAGCCCATTGCATGCGGTGCAGCGTACCCTTGGGGCAGTTTGTACCTGACGAGGGACGCTACCAGGGGAATTGAAGCTTGGATGGGACTATGCTGGACCGAAAGTCGCACGAAGTCGATCCCGTTACTCTTTCCTGAAAAAGATGGCTCGGCTCTTCCGAGGCCGCTGCGCCAGGGTGCGGCACGAGCGCGCTGTTTCTCACTCTACCTTTTTACCGAAGGAGTTCTTCTCATGGCGATCAATTTGTTAAGCGATAAAGGGACGCCGGTCGACCGGCAGCACTTCACCTGGCAAGACTTGGTGCAGAAACCAATCAGCAAAATGAACGTGGATGCCTTCACGCGTGTACGCATCATTCTGATGAACGGTATTGAGTCTGAAAGCGTGCGGTTCAGCCATGCCTGCGCGCGTATGAACAAAGAGCTGCAAGGGTACCTCGCGCGGGTGCGCCGGAAAGAACAACACCAGCAGACCGTCGTGAATTGGCTGCTGCCTGCGGATCAATCGCCGCTCGAAACAACGATCGGGTACGAACAGGTTGCCATCGAAGTCACGGCGGCACTGGCGAAGGCCGAGCCTGATCCCTACATCGCGCAGGTGCTGCGATACGGCCTCCTGGAGGATTTCGACCACCTATACCGCTATGCAGCGCTCCTTGACCGGCTTCAAGGAATCGATGCCAATACCATCACGCAAGGCTATACGGACATCGTCCCCGGCCGGCCGACCATAGATGAGCATCGTGACCCTCTCGACGACTTGCGGGAACACTATGACAAGCGTAAGGCTGCTCCTCTGACGAAACTGCATGCCTACACCATCTTGGCCGGCGAACATCAGACGCATGATTATTACATGCACTACGGACCGTGGTTTTCAGACCCGGTGGCGCGGCAGCTGTATGCAGAAATCGCCTCTATCGAAGAGCAACACGTCACGCAGTATGAATCAATTATAGATCCCACGGAAAGCTGGATAGAGAAGTGGCTGCTGCACGAAGCAAATGAGGTCTATAACTATTACAGCTGCGTGGAGCAGGAAACCGATTCTCGTGTGAAAGGGATCTGGGAACGGTTTCTGGACTACGAATTGGGCCATCTGCAGTTCGCCATCGATGTGTGTAAGCATGTCGAGCGGCGCGACCCGGCTGAGTATCTACCGCAAACGCTGCCTAACCCAATCGCCTACGAGAGCCATCGGGAATACGTACGTCAGGTCCTCCGAGACGAAGTTGATCTCCGGGCGGATGGAACGCAGTTCGTGAACAAGAACCAAGAGCCGGAAAGGTCGCTGAACTATCGGCGCCAGATGAATGCGGATGGATCGCCTACGGAAACCGTCGCCGCCGGTTGGCGGTGGACTGCGGGAGGCGAACTGGCCGGAGCCAAAGGCCTGAAAGAAGCCGCGTAGTCCCCAACATCGGTGGAGGGATTGCCCGCGATGAACGACAAAATGTACTGACCGCGGCGGCCAATACGCCGCCGCGGAGTTACAAGGAGGCATCATGAAATCTCCGCAGTCTATGGGCATGAATCGCACGGGCATCGATCAGGCGCCGGAGGGTGCCGAAGAAATGACCAGGGCCGTGCAGGAGTTTCCTCCCAGGTCGGAGGGGAACGAGCGCACAATGGTGCAACTAAGGGCTCCGTACCTCGACACGGCCGACCCAGTCGGAACCGTACCCTTGCCCGGGACGTTGAAAGGGGCGGCCAAGTCGGGGATGCAAAAACTGATGGGACGTCATGACGAAGTGTTGATCGACAAACTCGGCGGACGTCTGGCCTTCGAGAGGACGGGCACGCGACTCTACGACGCCCTCATCGGCAAATACATGTCGAGACGTGACGAGGCGGCCATGCTCTCTCTCGAGCAGCTCCAGCAATTCCGGGCCGAGGAGGCGGCTCACATCGGCCTCTGTTGGGATGCGCTCCGGCAGCTGGGCGCCGATCCGACCTGCGTGACCCCGATGGCCGATACCAACGCGGTCGCATCAATTGGTCTCATGCAGGTCATCACCGACCCCCGCATGACCGTCGCCCAGAGTCTGCACGCCATTCACGTGGCTGAACTCGCCGATAATGACGGCTGGCAGCTATTGATCAAGCTCGCTCGTGGGATGGGACAGGATGACATGGCTGGTCGGTTCCAGATGGCACTTGAGGAAGAAGATAAACATCTTGCGGCGCTGCGGACATGGATGGAGCAAATCTGCATGGCGGAGGCCGGCATTCGATAATGCAGGGCCTTCGGAAAAAGGAGGTGTACGCATGACGACCCGGGACTTTGCACGCGGCATGGGCATCGTCTTCCTCGCGGTTGGTGCGTTGGGGTTCGTGCCGGGACTGAAATCGCCGCCGCCGATCATGGGACCTCATATGGCCTTCGATGGCGGATTCGGGCTGCTGTTGGGACTGTTTCCGGTGAATTGGCTGCACAACCTCGTGCATCTCGCCATCGGCGTTGCCGGCTGGAGCGGTTCACGAACGATGGCGGATGCACGGAGATTTGCGCGCGGCCTGACGATCTTCTATGGCGGCCTTGCGGTCATGGGCTTGATACCCATCCTGAACACGACGTTCGGATTGATTCCGCTGTTCGGCCATGACGTGTGGCTGCATGCCGCAACGGCGGCCCTCGCAGCCTACTTCGGCTTCGGACAGCGGATGGAAGCGATCGAAACCCGAGAGCGTTATCGACGGGCGGCTTAGCGTGAGGCAACAGCTTTGGGTGGGTCAACGCCAAGATGCCGTGACAGCGCCCGCGCTGCCGAAATGTGGCTGAGCAGATCCGGCCCCGTACGGACCAGCTCTTGTCTGAGTTCCGGAGTACCTTCTGTCTCGGCCGCAGCCTGGACAAAATTGAAGGCACGAACATGCTGTTGGATCTCGTGAGCCACGTACGCGCGGTCGAACGCGGGTCCGGAGGCCGCCCGGAGCGTCCGCATGCCGTCCTCATGAGCTGCCGCAAACTGGGACGCCACTAGAGGCGTCTTCGGTTCGACGGACAGCTCAGCGGCGAGGTTCCTATTGGCCTCGTCCAGCTCACGATGCTCCTTCAATACGCGTCCGGCAAACGCTCTCACCTCCGGAGTCGCCGCCTTTTGCTGCGCGAGCCGTGCCGCGTCAATTTCAGCTTTGCCCAGGCCATCCAAGACGCTCATCACGTTGGAATCGGAGAGGGTCACCCCGGGTAACGTCTCTTCGATGAGCGAGCAGGCGGCAACGACAGCCCCAAGAACGACAGTAGTAGGGATTACGAATACCCGGTGCATCCGCGTCATGGAGCGCTCCTTTCTCCTCACGCCGCTCGTGATGGTCGAAGTGTCTGCTTGACGTTGTCTTTCCGCCCTCGCGACGCAGCGCGGAAACAGCGCCACAGCTCCTCGGCGTAGGGGAGCACGATGAAACAGGCGCTGCAGAGTAGTAAGACCGCGAGATAGACCCATGAAATCGGATCAGATTTCGAACGCAAATCGAACCGAGGGGTTTCAGGGCCGAACCCGAAAAGGGCGGCGAATTGGTTCCAATACATCACGGTGACGAACGACAAGGCCATGAGCGGAAG
>JBKPSD010000137.1:0-5522 GCA_046734935.1 Nitrospirota bacterium | reverse complement strand
GGCCGAATAGCCATTGCCGCTGCGGCGCTGTCACACACGCTCTTTGCTACGCTCATCGTGGGTTCGGCGTTCCTCGGCGCAGCGACGGAAACGATTGGGCATCTCAGGCGGAATGCGCGTTTTGAACGGTTGGCGCGATTGATCGCCTTCACACTCATTTTAAGTACGGCGACCATTTCGTTTCTCGGCGTCATCCTGGTGTTCTGTCTCAACATCTTTTGGCCGCATTTCTGGTCGATGTTGTTCCGAATTATGTTTTGGCCGCTTCTGCTCGAAGCCGGATTTTTTTTGGGCGAGGCCATCTTTGCCTACAGTTGGTACTACACCTGGGAACGGGGTGCAGCCGGTCAGCGGAAGGTCCGGCACATCGGGCTTGGGTGGGGAGCGGCCGCCTGTTCCTACGTCGCCATGATGATGATCGACATCGTGGCGTCCTACATGCTGACGCCCCGGCCTCCGGAGCACATGTGGCAGGCGATCTTCAATCCAACCATGGTGTATCTGCATGTGCATCGCATCTTCGGCAACCTGACCTGGACGGGATTCTCGCTGGCCGCCATTTGCGCGATCGGATGGCTACGAGCGCGAACCGTCGACGACACGGTCTTTTTTCGGTGGGCAAGCACCGTCTGCTTTTTTGTGGCCTTTGGCGCCTTACTGATTATGCCACCGATCGGGTATCAGTATTTGCTGCAACTGAGGTATACCGAACCACAGGTGTTTCACACCTTGATGTTGGGAGGACGATCGTGGCTGTTCGATCTGGTGGCCTTTCTGTATAGCACTCTCGTGGTATTGGGCACGTGGTATATCTGGAACATCGTCCGTCGCGCTGCACCTCCGGATAGCCCAAGCCGGATTATTGTGCCCTGGTCGTTGCTGGTGTTGATCGTGGCGGGAACGGTGTTTGCGATGCCCTATCATCTCCAGCATGTGCCCTTCATGTCCTGGGTCACCGAGATCACGATCAATCCGCTTGGGAAAATGCAACCGAACAAGTATTTTGCGATCGCCGGCTTATTTTTCTTTGGTCTGACAAACTGGATCGTGCTCTCACGCTCGTTTTCTCGGCGTTGGTCGGTCGCGTCTGAGAGATCCGATTGTCCTCGAGACCGAACGAGTCCACGCCTGCTCGTCGTCATGTCGCTCTGCGCGATTCTCACCATGCTTTCGATGGGATGGGTGCGGGAATCGGCCCGTGCCTACAATGGCTATCTCATCTATGGCGTGATGAAGCTGACGGACGAGCGCCCCACCTATGATCGGCCAAATGAGAGCCTGGCGGTCACCGGCGAACCCTGACCTATCTCATCGACCGTGGACGGTTTTGTGCACTCCAGGTCATGGTAGGAGCGCGGCCGATGGCTTGCGCTCGATTCAACACGCGGAACAGCTCGGGAGATATGCATGTCTGGATGGGTTCCTTCTGGACACACTGAAAAGGCGATGGGAAATGCATGAAAAAGAAATGAAGTGAGGAAGCACAACCTGACCCAGCCAGTCTGTGAATCCACGCCGACATGCCAGTTCTCTCCTGCCCAGCATTGGAAGGTCGAGCTGGATCGCCTCATTGCGCATGTTGACCCAACGAATTTCATCGCCGGGATGCGATGCAGATGAGAACAGTAGGTATCATGTCATCTTGATCTATTGCGGAAAGCCAAATGTCGGGTGTCTGAACGACAGCAACTTGGGCGGGGGTTACCTGCGAGTGTGTGAGCTTGGTCTTCCGAATAGCAATATTCTCGCGAGACAAATTCGTGCGACCAATCCTCAGGTGAAGCTCGCATTTGGTGGTGTCTTCCGAATTAAACATCTTGAGAACTCGGTTACGGGTCCGCCTACTTCGTCGATAATCATTTTTCTTTTCCTGGGAGGCAGGTCCCTTTGTAGAACCGGTGAGCAGGGATCAGGCCGAACCGATGACAGTCTCCTTTGAATTTGAAGGGAGCGGCACCTTGAGGCCTCTCACTATGCTTTCATGCAATTGCTCGACGGCGGCCTCCTTTGGGAGTAAATCAACGGCGCCGGCATTTGTCATGGCTTCTCGGTTGTCATCTGCATTTACGGACAGGCCCACAACAACGGTATTCGGATATTCCTGTTTGATGCAGGCCGTCGCTTTGATTCCGTCCATAACGGGCATGTTGACATCCATCAAGACCACATGCGGCCGTAATGTCCTGACGGCCTCGATTCCGGCTCTCCCATCCGCGGCTTCCCCGACGACATGCAGGTCGGGATAGCTTCGAAGGAATGGATCGCACCTCATAAGCTTGAAGCGCAGAACCACTTTACTGGGCACAAACATCGTCCAACGCAACTTGCCTTGCCAATTTCCTGATACAAAAACATAAACACGTACCGGCTCGGGTGAAAAAGATCGCTCGGTTCGGCGATGTGCGGCTGTCGATAGGTCCAATGACCGCTTGCGCCAACCTTCTTGGTAGGCTAACTTAACTCCACTCCACTGTCCTGCGGCCTCCTTTGATAGCCAGACCGCCAGACACCAAATCAAAGGCGGTCCTCGATGTCTAGCTCATCACCTCTGTCCATCCGCGAAGACCTTCACAATTTTTGCCGATACAGCGAGCGACTGCTAGCCAGCGCTCAGGCGCCCGGCCATGCGCCATTCTCGCAAGATGAACTGCAGATGATCTGTCGCTACGCCAACGAAGTTGCCAAACTTGCCGATTCGCAGAGGGTGCAGAGTAAAGGGAAGTCGGGAATGACAATGGAGTAGGTGGACACAGGTGCCGGTTTCGCATAACAACCCATGATCTCTCTCTTGTGCTGTGGTTCCTCCTCTTCGACATGCTCTTCCTGATTGCGTCTTACAGACCGACGGGAACTGCCCATCTGCCAGTATCCTAGCCACTTTCCTCATTCGATGTCGCATTACTTGGCTGGAGGCATCGTTGTCGTCGTAGTCGTGGTAGTGGTCGACCTTGAGCTTGTTGGAGCACTTGGGTCACTCGGTTTATCATCGGTTGCACCACTTGCTCGAGCGCTGGTTTGCCCGCTGCTTCGGCCGCGGTTTTGATCACTTGTTTGACCAACGGCCTGGCCGCCTTGCCCGCCAACCTTGATGACTCCCGAAACGTTGAGCTCACCAGCCGTCCTAGCTGATCCCATCCTGACGGTATACCGGAACGTGCCGGCATCTCTGAAACAGATGCTGGCAGCTTCGTTCGTGGTCAGTTGGGCTGTATCGCTGGATGTCAACCACCCACCGAAACCACTCTTGCATGACACCTGCTTGTCCGACACAGGGTCAATTAAGATGACTCTTACAGGTGCGCCCCTTTTATTGACCCACCGAATTTCATCGCCTGGATTGACAGTAATTTCCCCTGACGCCAGGTTATCTCCAATAATCACGTCTTTCACATCACCAGTCCTCGTCACCGTGGGCATGCCCTGGCAGCTCAATACGAAAACGGCCGCAAGACTAAGATATCGGATTGGGTTCATGGAAGTACCTCCCTGGTGCAATCTGCAATAAAGCCACGACATTCACTCACAACACCCTGCCAATCGGCGATGATTGGCTGACAACCAAATAATTCTACGCCTTTCAAGGGTGGCTACTGATCAAAACTGCTCACTTTGTTCCACGGCGCTTCCCATGTGGTCGCAATGGAGAACGCGCCTGGATTTGCAATCCCGCCGAACCCAACCGAAATTTACCTCCGCGTGGCGAGAAGGCGTAGTGCATTTATATTAATTCTTTCAATCTGAGCAATTCAGACCATACCGCAGGCTGGTGGCTGGCCATACTTGCTAGGAATGAGAGGAGGATAGAACACATCGAACGCTGAGGTACCCGCTATCTCGCATGAGGAGGAAACTAAGGTGGATCAACTCAAGGGAAAGTGGCTGCAGTTTAAAGGTGAAGTCAAAAAGCGATGGGGCAAGCTCATCGATGATGATGTGAGGCAGATCGAAGGGAACTACGAGAAAGTCATCGGCATGCTTCAGCAACGGTACGGGGCTAACTGTGTCCACTTGGTTCGGGAGCGGTACGGCGGGGAAAAGCACGAACTCATACAATGGGTTGGCCGGTGGCTACAACGATCTCAGCCGGAAGTCGCGAAAGAGAAGACGTGTCTCATGGGGAGTCATCAAACAAAGAGAGCTGGATCGGCGACAAATTCACATTTCAGTTAAGGAGAAGATCATGATGCAACGCTACGAACTGATGCTCTGCACGGCTCTTGTTGCCGGGACCACGCTCATTGTGGGACTGGCGACGGCCGCGGACAAGGCCGCAGAGACGATACCGATCACGTCAGGCCTCCAGACAGTCCAGGGGGATGTGCTGAAGATTGAGGGGGATTCGTATGTAGTTAAGGATATGACCGGCAAGGAAATTCGTCTGCACGTGGACAAGACCACGAAACTGGAAGGGTCCTTCAAGGCGGGGGACAAAATCGAGGCCCAGGTGACGGAGAAGGGCCACGCATTGGGCATCACAAAACCCCTCGTAGCAGATGCCCAGATACCGGGTCCCCAGACTGTCAAAGGGGACGTGCTGAAAATGGATGGGGAGTTTTACATCGTCAAGGATATGGCGGGCAAGGAAATCCGTCTGCACGTGGATAAGACCACGGAGTTGGAGGGTTCCTTCAAGGCCGGGGACAAAATCGAGGCCCGCGCCACAGAAAAGGACCACGCATTGTCCATTAAACACGCCCAGCCGCCGAAGCTGTAAGGTGTTGAAAGTTGACATTCGATCACCCATAAAGATTGGGCCAGTCCTCAAGGCTGGCCCAATCCGTACCTGAAAGGTTGCTCGTGGGCGATCAGGAGGTGCGCTGCCATGCATCGAGAGCGTGAAGGAGAAACCAGATGAGTACCATCGTGATCATCGTGTTGGTGTTGTTGCTCGTTGGCGCATTGCCCACCTGGCCGCACAGCGCCAGTTGGGGATATTTCCCGAGCGGGGGACTGGGTTTAATCCTTCTGGTCCTGGTCATCATGGCTCTGACAGGTCGGCTGTGACCTCGCAGCGTCCTATCCGTCGCAGCGACCTGCGCGCAAGGTACAGGCTGTGCTGCTTCATACAAAAGCGATGAACATGAAAACCACAACAATCCTCGGCATCATGCTCATCGTGCTCGGTGTCGTGGCATTTGCCTATAAAGGCGTTAGCTACACGACCCGAGAAAATGTGATCGATGTCGGTCCGCTCCAAGCCACGATTGATAAGAAAGAGGCCATTCCGCTTTCGCCCTATGTCGCGGGGTTGGCCATCGTCAGCGGCATCGCGTTGCTGATCGTTGGTGTCAAGAAAGCATAGTGTGACCGGTCCCAACGGTTCCCAGCGTCAGAGATGGCAGTCTTGACGGCCCACGACAATATCTTTGAATCCTCGGGATGAACCAACTCTGCGTAAATCGAAGAACGTGTTTGGGGGCTGGATCTGGGTTGAACGTTTGGCGGGCGTCATTTTAGTACTGCAAGGCGATCGTCATCTTCAAGCTTTGTCCATTGTAGGAAAAACTGGCCGCCTCAAACGA
>JBKPSD010000136.1:0-14749 GCA_046734935.1 Nitrospirota bacterium | reverse complement strand
AATCTTCATCCCGCTGGTGCCGCAGGCCTCCCATGGACGTCGTGGCGTGTTGAGCCAGACGTCAATGCCCGCCACGAGGCGCTGGGCAAGCGCGATGTCATAGTCCTCGATAAAGACCACACGATCCCACACATCGGCGCGTACGGCGAAGCCTGTGAGCGCATGGATCAGGCGTTTGCCTTCCTCATCGTCAGGGTGCGCCTTCCCCGCCACGATTAACTGCACGGGACGTTCTGGATGACAGAGCATTCGCGCCAGCCGATTTGAATCATGCAACAAGAGCGTGGGACGCTTATACTCTGCAAACCGTCTGGCAAATCCAATTGTGATCGCATTGGGATCAAGGACGTGACCCGCCTGCCGAACTTGATCCGGCGCCGCACCTCGCATCTGCATCTGGCGAACCAGACGATGCCGCGCATATTGAATCAGGGTCTGCCGCTGAGAGGCGCGAAAAGACCACAAGTCGCGGTCACTGATCTGCTCGATCGAGGAACACAATTCATCGAGTCTTCCCAGCCAGCGTTGCTTGCCGCAGGTAGAAGTCCAGAGGGTATCCGCTTCCGCTGAATCCCATGAAGGGACATGCACGCCGTTCGTCACATGTCCGATCGGAACTTCATACCGAGGCCAATTGGAATAGAGCGGCTGAAAAATGTGCCGGCTGACGGTTCCATGCAACTTGCTGACTCCGTTCACCACACCGCATCCGCGCATCGCCAGGAAGGCCATGTTGAACGGTTCATCATTGTTCTCAGGATCCTTCCGCCCCAACGCGAGAAGATCGCGAATCGGTACACGCGTCAGCTCGGCAAGATACGTCGCATACGGACGAATCAATTCAAGAGGATACCGGTCGAACGCCGCTTCGACCGGCGTATGGGTCGTAAAGACAATGCCGGCCCTGATTGCCCAGAGCGCCACTGAGAAGGGCAGTCCCGTCCGGCGCATAAAGCTGAGGGCACGGGCGAGCACCGCAAATGCGGCGTGCCCCTCGTTGAGATGGCACACGTCGATCTCAAGCCCCAGCTCTTCGAGAACCTGCCATCCTCCCATGCCCAGAATAATCTCCTGGGTCAGGCGCGGCCTCGCTCCACTCGGGTAAAGAAGAGCCGATGCGCCACGGTCGGCGGGGCTATTGAGCTGATCGTTGCTGTCGAGCAAGTACAGCTTTGCCCTACCAACCTGCGCTTGCCAGACTCTCACCAGAATCGAGCGCCCGGGCAATTCCAACCGAATTCTGAGCCAGCCTCCCTCGCGGTTTTGCACCGGCGTCACAGGGAGGCTGGTGGGATCATTGTAGGGAAAGACCTCCTGTTGCCTGCCATCTGGATCCAGGATTTGCCGAAAGTACCCCTGTTGGTATAAGAGTCCCACCCCCACAACCGGCACTCCCAAGTCGCTTGCGGTCTTCAGATAGTCGCCCGCCAGAATCCCCAAGCCACCTGAATAGATCGGCAATGCTTCGCCGAGGCCGAACTCCATGCTGAAGTAGGCAACGGTCTTTACCCTGCTTGCGTCTCGTTGACGTCCATACCAGCCGGGGTCTTGGAGGTAGCGCTGCCGTTCCGCGAGCCATTTCTGTATTTCCTCTCTGAAGCCGGCATCCTTGGCCACCTCTTCCAGCCGAGATTGCGACACATTCTGCAGGATAAAGTAGGGGTTTTCGGTGCGCTCCCAGGCATCGGGGTCCAGTACCTCCCAGAGTCGGTCAGTGACGTGGCTCCACGTCCAACGGATATCGAGCGCAAGATCGGCCAGTCCTTCGAGTCCCGAGGGCAACGGCCGATTAAAAAAATAGGCTAGCATCCTATCTTGTATCGCTCTTCCGGAATGTTGTTCATGTTCCGACCGACCATTTTGCGTCCTCCTCAGTCGTCACTGATCGATCGCATCCAGCCGGTCGTGGTCTTGCTCATAAACTTACGAATTCGCTTTGACCTTGTATTCGAGGTGACAGGCCACACAGGTTTTGAGCAAGTTATCGAACTGCGGCAAAATCTGCTTGAGGTCTTTCGTGGGTATGATGCGTGCCAGTTGCTCTGCCGCTTCGTGATGGGCCAAGGCCAAATCGTGGTAGGGCGGCGGAAAGTTCTCCGGCTGTTGCCGAACCATCAACTCGCGATGCCTAAAAAACTCGAGATGGGAGTCGGTCAAGCCTTTTGCCAAGTCGTAATTTTCCTCGGCCAACGCATGAACGATCATTTGGACGGTTTCGAGGTGTTGCAACATCACCGCTCGATGTTCGTGCTGAGCCGAGGCCGAGAGGTGAATCGCTACCCTCGTGTCCGTCGGACGGTCTTCATCAACGTTGCGACGCTCAACTGCCGAGCACGCGAACAACACCGCACATATAGACAGAACGGCCGCACCTCTCTTGGTGGCATCCTTAGGTCGTAGGACCGGATTTCTGGCCATTCTCATTCTCGACGAATCGTGTGGCTACCTTCTGATGTCGACCGCTCGCCTTGCTCACCTGCGCCCAAAACGGCGCGGCTCGCCGTCTTGACGGCCTCTTCGCCGCGGTCATGGAAGCGAATGGCTGACACGCATCCCTCAGCTGCGGCATTTTTCCATTCGTTCCTTCATGGCTTCTTTGCCGGCCTCGACGGCCGCTTCGACGTCGGCCCGCTTTTCTGTAACGAAGCTCTTGCCGCGTTCGATCGCCTCGTCGAGCGCCGCACGCGCCTCCTTGGCTTTCTCGAGGAGGTCTTCCTCCGTCCTTCTGACATAGGCTTTCAACTCTCGCCTTGTGTGCTCTCCCGCCTTGGGCGCGAAGAGAATTCCGGCAAGTGCACCGGCCGCGGCTCCTCCCAGAAACGCCAAGAAAAGGGCATCTCCTGAACACTTCGAATGCTGGTTATCCATGCTGATCCTCCTGATGAAAGGTTCTGTACTGGACAAAAGCGAGGTTCATGCCAGGGCACCGCTGGAGCGAGGCGGTCTTATACTTGCAGTCTGACGGTGTTTTGAGTCCCGGCCGCTTGGCAGGAAGGCGCTGGTGGGGCATTCCTGGTCTGATTGATCGGCAACTTTGACGCAAAAAGCCACAGTGCGGATACAACGCCTGGTTCATAAAAATACTTCTCAATGGAGACGCTATTGGTTGGCGGCGGTTCTTTCGTTGCCTTCTCACGGCAGATAAGGATGAAAAAGAGATGATGAGCACATCGCTTCGAATTGGCAGGATGCCGAGCCGTTCATTGGCGCTTCGGGCGCTGGCATTTGGAGTGCTTGTAGCGATCGCCGGTGACGGGCGGGCGGAAACACAACGTCCATTGACGTTCGGCACTGGGCCATGCACGAGCACATACAAGAACAAGGCTGTGCCAGTCAAAACGCTTCGCACGATCGTGCAGTCGCACGGTCAATGGCTGGAGGAGCGACAGAACCACCACTATCAGCGGGCAGATCTGTGTCTTGCTGATCTTCATGGGGCTGCCCTCAATGGGGCAAACCTGGAGCGAGCCAATCTGGAGGGCGCCAATCTGCGCCAGGCTAATTTGTATCAGAGCACGTTGGCATATGCACGTTTGATGGGCGCGGATTTCAGCAACGCCAACCTCGAGGACGGCAACGTGTCCGGCGCCGACATGCGACAAGCCCGGTTATCACGAGCGAATTTATTTCGAGTCATCGGGGATGAGACGGCACTCTTCAACAGCAACTTGGTGGGCGCCCAATTGCACGAATCAAGCTTTGAGCGAGCGCACTTCGAAGGCGCCGATCTCACGGGGGCCGATTTCACGAACGCAAGCGTCATTGACAGCTATTTTTACGGCGCGAATCTTTCTCAAGCGACGCTGACAGAGGCAGACTTTGCGGGAGCCGATCTTCGCCACACACGGCTCGTCAAGGCGAAGCTGACAAAGACTAATTTGCAGGGAGCATTGCTGGATGGGGCACAACTACAAGGCGTCCGTCTCCAGGAAGCGGATCTCGAAGGCGCCTATTTCGACGAGGCCGATTTGACAGACGCAACTCTTCGCGGCGCGCTGATGCGGGGAGCGGATCTCCGCTTCACGAATCTGCATGCGACAGACTTACAGCAGGCCGACCTGGAAGGCGTCAACTTCGAGGGGGCGCAACTCGTAAGGACCAATGCGCAGTCGGCGAACATGACCATGGCGATTCTGTATCACGCGCTGCTCGACAACGCTGATTTCGGGAATGCGAGGTTACCCAATGCCGTTCTCATCAAGGCTCGAGGCACGGGAACCATCTTCACAAAGGCGGATCTGACCGGAATCCACGCGCCGGGAATTACACTGCACCGCGCGTCTTTCAATGAAGCCAATTTGGAGGGGGCAAACCTCGTCGGCGCAGACCTTAGGGCCTCGACCTTCAGGAACGCCAACCTCACTCATGCGAACCTTCAGGAGGCCAATCTCCGGGAGGCATTATTTTCGGGCGTGGATCTCACGTCCACCAGGCTCGACGCTGCTGACCTTCATCGGACGGTCTTCCAAGGAACGAATCTTTCTGGCACTCTTGGTTTGACCCAAGCACAGCTCGACACCGCCTGTGTGGACAATCTCACCATGTTGCCCGTGCATCTGATACGTCCGACACCGTGCATATCGCCGAAGAAGGCGCAGCAACGCTAGGTACAGAGGCATGGTGATTTGGCCGCCATTTATCGCGCAGCGTCTTGACCGGTGCAACACCCGCCCGGGTCCATGCCTCCCTGTTCCCGGGGTCTCATGCCATGTCGCGCCCCATGGCCACCAGAAAAGCTTCGTTCGTATTGGATGATCGTCCAGATCTCCTCGTCGGTGAGCTGATCGCCGAATCCGATCATGGCGGTCCCCGCCACCCCGTGCTTGATCACCCAGAATACCTCGCCTTCCGTGCGATGACGCCAGAATCCATGATGACGGAAGTTTCTCGGACTCGGATTTAGCGAGGCGGCGAGCGGTCCATCGCCCGCCCCGCTTTGGCCATGACAGTTCATACAGGTCGCCTTGCCCTCATAGAGCGCTTTCCCTTTGGCCTGGATCTCGGCGGACGCCGGAACCGGACTGGTCAAGGCCCTGGCCTCAGCGAGCTGCTCTGGCGGCACACGTGTCTCCATGATGCTTGGTTCCATCGCTCCCGAGACCAGGCTTGCTCCGACTAGAAATAAGCAGAGAGCGAATCCGGCCGTGACCCATTGAGACATCAGTCCGCCATCTGGAGAAGACACAGTGCTCCTCTACTCCTATTGAGGACCTTTGAAGGTGGCCTTCAGATAGGCCATCACATCGGCAACGCCTTGCGGCCCGATCGTCAATCCCCAATAAGGCATGTTGGCGGATTTTCCCATCGCCGCCCCGCCGTAATTGATAATGTTATACACATACTCGGCCGGCACTTGATCGAAGGCGATGTTCGCGTGGATAGCCGGCTTCGGTTCCAGCGTGGCCGCCGCAGGGCCATCGCCTTTGCCGGAGGCCCCATGACACTGCATACAGTACTCTTTATAGATGACCTTCCCCCGACCCACGCTGGTCTGACCGAATTCAGGCCCCGTCCATGGTTCGTAGTACTTGAAATCGGGAACTCCTTGCCCCATCAGGTAGCCTATGACCGCACGAAGCTGCGGCTCTGTGGCATCGGCGAGAAACTCTCCGCTGTGGGGCACGAAGTCCTGTGGATTCTGGCCGAAACGGAAAAGCCAGTCCTTATCGTAGCGTTGGCCGGCCGTCACGAGAGACGTACTCTGCTGGCCGCCGATCATCTTGCCGTTCTCCTCGATCGTATGGCAGCCCAGGCAGGCGTGCGCCTTATACGCCATGCCGCCAAACGCTGCCTGAAACTTCGTCACCTTCGTCACATCGAAGGAGCCGATCTTCACCCGCGGGTCTTTGTTGTGCTGCTCAAAATAATCGGCAAGGATGTTGGCGTCGGCTTCGCTGACCACCGGATGTTTCATTGGTCCTTCGCTGAGATCCCAACGATAGCCTTTGGCGTACAGAGGCGCCTCCTTGCCGGTCAGCCAACGGATCAGCCAGGGCCGCTGGTATTTGCTTCCGGCCCACATGAGATCAGGCGCTCTGAGTTTGAAGCGTGATTCGGCCTGCCCTTCCAACCGGTGACATTGGACGCAGGCTTGCTGTATCAATTCCTTCGCCCGAGACGGCTCGCTGCCGAGCAGCAGGCGAGGGAACGACGTCAGTCCCACTAGCGCGAGCACGGTTCCTCCGATCATCACCCTTCGCTTCAGCTTCATATGATCTCCTCTCCTCATAACGTGGTCGTGACTCAGCGCGTCAATAACCATGCATGGATGTCCGCAATATCCTGTTCACTCAAGACCGTGCTCCAGGCCGGCATGGGGCCGCGGCCATGAAGCACCGTTTCCCAGAAAAGATCTTGCTGTTTCAAAATCGGATTTTTCGCGAGCTTGGGTCCCACTCCCCCGCTTGCCGATTGACCGTGACAGGCTCCGCAGTTGTTCTCGAAGATGCCGGCGCCTCTGCCGGCCATGCCGACGAGCCGCCGAACGGGAGCACCTTCCTGACCCGCTGCTGCTGGCGGTCGGACTTCAGGCTCGAGCGGCGGCAAGCGGTCGGGCACGCCCGGGTGATAGCGTGCGGAAAGGTAGCGAATCAGAAGGGTTTCTTCTTCCTGGGAGACTTGGGCGCCCCAGTGTTTCATCTTCACGACGGTCGCTTCCCACCGGTCCCTCGGCAACCGCTGCTGCGTGACAAGATCCGCACTGTGGCAGACTGTACAGCGGGCCATCATCAACGCCTCCGCCCGGCGAGCGAACGGCATATTGGTCGAATCGAATTCCTCTGTCGACGCCGAAGTGACCGCCGTCAGCACCATGAAGCCTAATATGGCGAGGCCCCCTAACGGGCGCGACAGTTTCCTCATGCGTTGACTTGCACCGTAACGCGATCCCACCCGTTCCACAGAAAGCCGCTCGGATTCCAGGGACTGATCGCGGGTTGTTGGGCGCCCAGTGCATCAGTGGCACGGCAGAGAATCGTCAAGGCTCCTTGAACCTGCGCCGTGAACATGAATTGCCATTGACGCCACGCATAGCGCAGATCCTCACCGACAAACTGCGCCGGTTCCCATGTCCCACCGTCATCCGTCGACACTTCGACCTTTACGACCTTCGCCTCGCCGGACCAAGCCACTCCTCGGATCGTCACGGGTCCGGCATTCATGTTCTGGCCGTCCTGCGGAGACACGATCAACGACTTGACGGGCATGGCTTCCACTGGAACCGACGGATCCCCATCGCGGCTTGTTCCTTCCGCCGCCGCGCCTCCCGGAACTCGATAGGCCGTTTGCATGTAGTAGCCCGCCGCCTCATCTACGCGCACGACGATGTCGGCCAGCCACTTGATGCAGGACTCTGCCATCCAGCCTGGCGTAATCACTCTGAGCGGCGCCCCGTGAAGCACCGGCAATGTTTGTCCGTTCATCTCATAGGCCAAGATCGTGTCGGGACGCAGCGCCTTTTCGAGTGGGATGCTCCGTATGAACAGCGGAACCGACCCTAAGGCCGGCCGATCGGCTCCCTGGAATTGCACGTGTCTTGCGTCAGCCCGCAATCCGGCGAGTTCCAAGACAT
The DNA here is from genome assembly GCA_046734935.1 of Nitrospirota bacterium. Classification (GTDB taxonomy): domain Bacteria; phylum Nitrospirota; class Nitrospiria; order Nitrospirales; family Nitrospiraceae; genus Nitrospira_C. The sequence continues at coordinate 7,179 of JBKPSD010000136.1, read as the reverse complement.
CCCGCAGGCGAACGCCGGTCCATTGCGCATTGCCGACGGCGCCGCGCTCCCATTGGACGCCCGGCACCCGCGGCCGGTGATAGGCACGGCCGTTTCCGCTGCATTGCAGAACGGCGGTGATCGTCACCGGCTCGAGCTGTCGCAACGCCTTCATCGTGTAGGCCTGCGGCCGGTCGACCGCTCCTCCCACATGGAGCCTCCATTGAGATTCCTCGATCATCTCCACAGCCGGAGGACCAAAGTGGCTTCGCACGAAAAAGCGATGATTTGGGGTCAAGAACGAAGCAAACTCTTCTATCGCCGTTTCGGCATCGAAGGGCCTGGCGACGCGGACGGCCAGGCCATTGGATTCACTTGGAGCGGGGTCCTTTTGAACGGCAAAGGCCGCCTGGCGGATGTATTCAGGGAAGAAACCGGTAGCGACGCCTGAAGCAAGCAGTTTCAAGCATTGGCGTCGCGACAGGAAGTGCTGCGGCAGGACGTTGTTCATAGCGGGGGCACCGTTGATGCGACACGCGGTGCAAGAGCGATGTCGATGGTCGGTGCGATCGTTAACGAATGGTGCACCGTACAGGCATGTGCGACTTTGAGAAGACGATCCGCCAATTCAGGCGTGAGAGGATGAGACACATGAACCGAAATCCCGATGTGGCCGACGCGATGGGGATTTTCAACCATGTCCCAATCGGCTTCGACATACAATCCTTCCTGTGATATCCCGTGCCGCGTACAGAATCGCCCGACGAAATAGGCGACACAACTTGCCACGGACCCGACGAAGAGCTCGACGGGACTGACTCCTGCGTCCTGGCCGCCGTCTTCGACCGGTTGATCGGTCACGATCCGATGACTGCCGCTGACGATGTCGTAACGCGTTCCGCCGTGATGAGACACTGAAAGCTTCATGCCCCATTCCCTTTCTTAATATGGCGAATCATCGGGCCTTCCGCCTTTGGGCCAGTCCGATTCCTTGCCGTGAAGATCGCGGCGCGGCCTCCTCGCCTCCGTCGGCCTCCCCCGCCGCTCCCTGCCGAAGCTGAAGCCAGGAGGTCAGAACGATGAGGGCGCCGCAGAGAGTTCGTGCGGTCCACATGATGGCCCCTTTACGCTTTCCGCGGCGGTTGCGTCGGGCAAGTATTCAGGCCGAGGAGCGCCCAAAGCGGGCAGTATCCTATTGCGCCAGTCACGAGCGCAATCGTTCCGACAACCAACGCAATCGCCGTTGCCGCAGGCGGCAGGCTGCCGAAAGCACCCACAGCGATCACGAAAATTCCCACCACGATTCGAATCGGCCGTTCGACTCCGCCTACATTGCATGTCATGACTGCACCTCCCGAGGTTGGTGTATGCTGGGTCATTGGTGCGAGCGGCATGCCAAGAGAGATGGATGCAGAAGACCTGCCAAAGTGCTGGACTAGCACGCGCTTAGGGAGCACGCCCTGCTGAGTGGTCAAACAATGAAGAGAAAGGCGTCAGTGGAAGAAGACCTTGTGGCGCAAGATGCTACAGAGGGGCGAGGGTGAGGAGTTACACGTTGATGGGCACGTCAGCCCTTGTCCATGATCGCTTTCAATTCAGATCCGACGATGACCTCCCGTTCCAAGAGCATCATTGCCCCTTCTTCGAGGGCCTTTCTTTTGTCCGCCAGCAGCCGTTTGACCCGCTCATACTGCTCGTCGATGATCCGCCGGATTTCTGCGTCGATGTCACGAGCGGTGGCCTCGGAGTAGTCGCCCTTCTCCTGAGAGGGTTGAATCTGGATGAATTGGGGCTGACGTTCCCGTTCCAATGTAATCATGCCCACTTTCTCGCTCATTCCATAAGCCTTGACCATGCTCTTCGCGATGTCGGTCGCTTTCACGAGATCGTTCTGTGCGCCGGTGGAGGCCTCGCCGAACATCAATTCCTCCGCGATGCGTCCGCCCAAGAGGACGGCCACCTTGTTTTCAAGTTCGGATTTTGTCATCAAAAACCGGTCCTCGGTCGGCAATTGCAGCGTGTACCCAAGCGCCGCAATGCCGCGAGGAATGATCGAAATTTTCTGCACCTGATCGGTTCCCGGCAGTGAGAGGGCAACGAGCGCGTGACCGGTTTCGTGGTAGGCAACCCGTTCCCTCTCCATCTTGTTCAACACGCGGTTCTTCTTCTCGAGCCCCGCAATCACCCGTTCGACTGCCTCTTGCAAGTCAGCGACGCCCACTTGCTCTTTATTGCGCCGCACGGCCAACAATGCCGCCTCGTTGACGACGTTGGCCAGGTCCGCTCCAGAAAAACCTGGTGTCATGGCCGCAATCGTCTCCAGATCGGCATCCGGACCCAAGGCCACGTTCTTCGCATGCACGTGCAAGATCTCGAACCGGCCTTTCTTATCAGGACGGTCAACCAGGACATGGCGATCGAATCGTCCCGCCCGCAACAACGCCGGATCCAGAATTTCCGGCCTATTGGTGGCCGCCATGAGAATCACGCCGATCCGCGGATCGAAGCCGTCCATCTCGACGAGCAGTTGGTTGAGCGTCTGCTCACGCTCCTCATGCGCCATCGGACCCATGCCACGCGCCTTTCCCAATGCATCGAGTTCGTCGATAAAGATGATGCAGGGAGCCTTGAGCTTGGCCTGGTCGAACAAATCTCGCACCCGCGCCGCGCCGACACCCACGAACATCTCGACAAACTCGGATCCGCTGATGCTGAAAAACGGCACGCCGGCTTCACCGGCCACCGCCCGCGCCAGGAGCGTCTTTCCTGTCCCCGGCGGGCCGACCAATAGGATGCCTTTCGGAATCTTTCCTCCGAGTTTTGTGAACTTGTCGGGGGTTCGTAGGAACTCAATCACTTCCTGGAGTTCTTCCTTGGCTTCATCGACGCCCGCCACATCTGCAAACGTCACCTTGATGTCCTTCTCCATGTAGATTTTAGCTTTCGACTGCCCGACCTGCATGAAGCCGCCTTGAGCCTGACCCAGCCGCCGAAAGACAAAAAACCAGATGCCGACGAACACCAATGCCGGGACGACCCAGGAGAGGAGATCCCGCAAGAACGTCGATTCCACGACCCCAGCGAATTTCACGCCGTGCTGGCTGAGATCTCGGACGAGATCGGGGTCTTCCACGCGAATGCTCGAAAATTGTTTCTGCTCCTTTGATTCGCCTTCCGACTTCAACTTCCCCGTCAATGTGTGACTGGTCACCGACACTTCGTCGATTTTTCCCTTCGCCACGAGCGATTTGAACTCGCTGTAGGGCAGTTCTTCGATCTTCTGCAGCGCATGAATAAAATCATGCAGGAGGATAACGGCCCAGACAGCCAGAAAGACGTACCAGATCGAGAACGAAATCTTCTTGTTCATGATGCTTCTATTCGAACTGCCGTCGGAACCGCCACATGCCGAACAGAAACAAGGTTCCGCCGAGGAAGAGCATTGCGCCCGCCGGCTTCCACAAGACGTCGAGTCCTGCGCCTTTCAACATCACTCCATATGTCACGTCGATGTAATATTTAAGGGGTGAGAACGTCATGACCGTCTGGACCCATTCCGGCATGGACTCGAACGGAGAGGTAATCCCTGATAACAGCATCATCGGTCCGACGAGGAAGAGCGTCATCATGCCTACTTGCGCTTGGTTGCGGGCGACGGTCGCTGCCACCAACCCGAGGCCGGCGGTCGTAAAAATATGCAAGGCGGTGAGGGCGAAGAAGAGCCCATCCGCCCCTTTCATCGGCACATGGAACACGGGCTGCAGCACGCCGTAGACGGCTAGGCATGTCGCGATGAGAATGATGCCCGCCATGGCAAGTATTTTTGAGAACATGATCTGGAAGGGCGACAAAGGAGAGACCAGTAACTGTTCGATCGTGCCTCTCTCTTTTTCACGGACGAGAGCCGCGGCAGGCAACAAGACTCCAAAAAGGGTGATCATGCGCAAGACGTTGGACATCGACTGAAACCATGTCTCATCCTGGTTGGGATTGAACCACACGCGATGGGCGCTTTCGATGATAGGCAAGCTCTGCTTCGCGTTCCCCGAAAGGCCGATCGACGCGAGGCCAATCTGGGCACCAAACGCCCCCGCAATCCTCACACTGTACCCGGCGGCGGAAAAGCCCTGCGGTGCATTGCTGGTGTCGACGAGAAGCTGTACTGCCGTCCGTTCTCCGCTGACGAGCGCCTCATGAAACCGCGGCGGAATGTCCAACAGGAGCATCGCCCGGCCTCGATCGAGTTCACGGAGTGCCTGGCGAGCGTCGCTGATCTCCCCGCTGAAGTGGAAGTAGGGCGCTTGAAACCGATGAATCAGCTCGCGCGACGACTGGCTGTGATCTGCGTCATGCACCAGTAGATTGGCGTTTCGAAGCTGCATGGTAATTCCCACTCCGCTGACGAACACCGCAATGGAAAACGAATAGAGAAGGAACAAGAGGAGCGGCAGATCACGGGAGAGTTGCAGCACCTCCTTCCAGGTCATTGCCGCAAGACGACGCCCCCACCTGGCGACGTGCGGAAGTCTCTTCGTCTCGCTTCCATCGGTCATGTCTTCGGCCTCTTGCTGAAGAGTTGATAGGTGATCGCGCTCATAGCGGCGGCAAACAGCGCCAGCGCCAAGAGATCGCTCCACAGAACATCGGCGCCCACGCCCTTGAGAAAACTGCCTCGCACTATATTGGTGTAATACATGGCGGGAAGGAGATGCGCCTGCACCTGCGCCCCCTGAGACAACGACGCGACCGGGACCAATAAACCGGAAAACAAGATCGTGGGAATCATGGCCACGACCATGGTGATGATGAGGGCGGCCATTTGCGTCTGCACGAGCAGTGAAATCAGCAGACCGATGCCTGTCGTACACAGGATGAAGAGGATCGAGGCCGAAAAGAAAAAGAGGAAACTGCCTTTAAACGGCACATGAAACATGGTGACGGCCATCAGCCATAACACACAGACGTTGATCATCGAAATGGCGACATACGGCAGCAACTTGCCGCTGAGGAACTCAGCGCGGCTCACGGTCGAGCTGTAAATGTTGTAGATCGAACCGGTTTCTTTTTCTCGAACCACTCCCAGGGCCGTGAGGAGAGACGAGGCCAGCATCATCGTGAACATAAGGAGACCCGGCACCATGGACCAGGCACTTCGCACCTCTTCGTTGTACAGATACCGGACTTCTACGGCGAGCGGACGGACGATGCGGCTGGCTTGCTCATAGGTGAGCCCGCGGTATCGGCGAATATAATCGATCAATCGTTCTTCCGTGAAGGCCTGGTTGATGGCGATGACATACCCTTTGGCGATATCGGTATGAAGAGGAAAGGTCCCGTCGAGCAAGGTCTGCACCGCGACCGGTTCTCCTGCAGCCAGTTGCTCTTCAAACCGTTCGGGCACGACCAACGCAGCCCGAATCTTCGTCTCGGTCAGGAGGCGATCAAGGGCATGCTCATCGGCGGCATATCCACGAAATGAGAAATACCGCGATTGAATGAACCGGTAAATGTATTCCCGGCTCATGGCGCTGTGGTCCCGATCCACGACCGCAAACGGGATGTTTTCGACATCGAGCACCAGGCCATATCCAAACACCGTCAACCAGAGGACCGGTAGCAAAAAGGCGAGCAACAGGAACGGCCGGTCTCTGGTCGTTTCCTTCCATTCCTTGAGTGCCATGGTTCTGATGACGCGGAGCTTCATGGTCCACCCGAAGGACGAGCGGAGTGCTGAAGCGAGTCGTTCCGCGTCGCCTGTTCAAGCGCCATCACCCGCGAGACGAAGACGTCTTCCAAGCTCAATGGACGCGCGCGCAATCGTTCGATAGAGATTCCGGAGCTGCTCAAGACATTTCGTATACGAACCTCATCGTCGGCGGGATCTCGGGATAGCACATGAATCTTTTTGCCGAAAAGCGCGGCCGTGTTGTACCCCGCTGCCATCAGCAGAACGAGTGCCGGCCCCGGCTTCTCGACGACGAACTCCAAGAGCCGGCCGTTCTTCCCTTCGACGTCGCGCTTCAACTGAGCCGGAGTGCCACCGGCGACGATCCGTCCGGCATACATGAGGGCGAGCCGATCGCAATGCTCGGCTTCGCTGAGATAGTGAGTCGTGATGAGTATCGCGACTTGTTCCTGACGCGCGAGCCGTGTGAGCAACTCCCAAAACCGTCGCCGGCCGACCGGGTCGACCCCCGACGTCGGTTCATCGAGAAACAAGACACGAGGCTGGTGAACAAGCGCGCAGCCCAGCGCCAGCCGCTGGCGCACGCCCATTGGGAGGCGGCCGGTTCGATGGTCCTCATAGCCCCGTAGCCCTGCCATCTCCACGATCCACGCCATCCGCTCCTGCGCCTGTCGCCGGGCAAGCCCATAGATGCCGGAAAAAAGCCGCATATTCTCGATGACGGTCAGGTCTAGATACAGCGAGAACGCTTGAGACATGTAGCCGATGCGTTCCTTGATCGCCGTACCCGCCGTTCGCATGTCCACCCCGGCCACCCAGCCCTGACCTGCAGTCGGAGGGAGGATCCCGTTCAACATTTTGATGACAGTCGTCTTGCCTGCGCCGTTCGCGCCCAACAACCCGAACACCTCCCCTTGCTTGATCTCAAAATTGACGCGATCGACGGCACGAAATGACCCGAAGTCACGGCTCAGGTCTCTCGCTTCGACGGCAAGGCCGTCAATGCAGGACGTGCCGGCTTGAGGGCCGCCGTTGTCGAACCGATTGTGCTCTTGCGTCAGTTCCTCCTGTTCTCTCAGCAAGAGCGCCACAACGACGTCTTCCAATTCCGGCTCGTCAGTTTGAATATGCTCCATCTGCAAATTGCCCAGTGCCTCTCGTATTCCCGCCACGGCGGTTGAAGGTTCTTGCTCGGGCGCGAACACGCGAAGCGAGGAGCCCAACGCTTCGAGCTGGCAATATCGTCGTTTAAGACGTGCCACCGCCTGGAGTTGCGATGTCGTCTCAAAACTCACCACGAGCCCCGAGACGAGCGATTGGATTTCCGCGGGGCTGCCCGAGGCTACCACCCGGCCGCGGGAAAGAAACGAGAGTCGGTGAAAGCGAGCCGCTTCATCCATGTATGCGGTGGAGATGAGCGCGGTCATGCCCTTGGCGGCTTGCCATTCGGCGAGGATGGCCCAGAAGTCCCGCCGCGAGACCGGATCGACGCCGGTCGTCGGCTCGTCCAGGAT
>JBKPSD010000135.1:0-17784 GCA_046734935.1 Nitrospirota bacterium | reverse complement strand
CCGACCCGCATCAGGGGTTGACCGTCAACTGAAGCGGGCTGCTGACTGTTTGCGGCGTCGGTGTCGACGAATCCTGCAAGGTGAAGGTCAGAGGGTAGTTGCCTTGCGTCCCTGCCGCGGGGCTGCCGGTAATCTGACCAGTCGCCGAGTCCAGGCTAAGACCGCCGGGGAGAGCCGGTGAGACCGACCAGGTAAAGGGTGCGATACCTCCGGAGCGTTGCAACGTTACGTTGTAGGGCTGCCCCACCTGGGCGGCCGGTAAGGAGTTGGTCGTGATCGCCAGGGCTTCACTGACCACGATCGAAAGAGACTGGGTGTCAGACTGACCCAGACTGTCTGTGACGCTCACGGTAAAATTCGCGGTGCCTGGAGCGGTCGGAGTGCCTGAGATGACTCCATTCGGACTCAATGAAAGGCCCGCGGGAGGCGAGCCGCCGGTGACAGTCCAGGTCAGTGTGCCGACGCCTCCGCTCGCCGTCAGCGTCTGGCTATACGGTTGGCCCACTGTTCCCCCCGACAACGTGGTCGTCGTGATATCGGGCGGGTTCGAGAGATTAATGACGATCGACAGCGCTTGCTGGTCCGTTCCTCCGACCGCATCTTGCACTTGCACCGTAAAGGAGAACGTGCCCGGCACAGTCGGCGTTCCGGAGATGACGCCGGTATTCGCGTCCAAAGTCAGGCCCGGCGGCAGGTTCCCTGTGATGATGCTCCAGTTGCGCGCTCCGGTTCCGCCGATCGCCTGCAAGGTCTGGCTGTAGGATTGACCGAGCGTTCCTGCCGGCAGCGTCGTGGTGAGGATGTCCGGCGGAGCGGGTGGATCGATCCTGATCGACAGGTCTTGGACGTCCGAGAGTCCGCCGGCGTCTTGGACGCGGACGGTAAACGACGACGTGCCTTCCACAGTCGGCGTTCCCGAAATGGCGCCGTTCGTTGGATTCAACTGCAAGTTCGCAGGGAGTGACCCCGCGATGATGCTCCAGGTCAACGCTCCCGTACCGCCGGTCGCCTGAACCGGCCGATTGTAGGAGACACCGACCGTTCCCGGTGGCAGCGTCGTGGTCGTGATCTCCGGCGCGGTCGGCGGCGGCGGAGTCGTGTTGATGGTAATCGACAGCGGTTGCGTGTCCGTTTGTCCGCCCGCATCGGCCACACGGACGGTAAACGACGAGGTCCCCGGCGCGGTCGGCGTGCCTGAAATGACGCCCGTGGCCGGGTCCAAATTCAGGTTCGGCGGGAGCGACCCTGCGCTGATGGTCCACGTGAGAGCGCCGGTCCCTCCCGTCGCCTGGACGGGGCGGCTGTAGAGTTGGCCGACGGTGCCGTTTGGAAGCGACGTCGTGGTAATCGTCACTGCGGCCGGCGGCGGAGTCACGGTCAGGTTGAGCGTTTGCTGGACCGTTTGGGCGGGGACCGAGCTGTCGCGCAGCGAAAACGTGTGCGTCGTGGTGCCTTCTGTTGTCGGTGTACCGGTGACCGCGCCGGTTGCGGCATTGAGGGTGAGACCATTCGGCAACGCCGGCGCGACGGACCAGGTATAGGGGGGCGTGCCTCCCGAACCGGTGAGGGAAGCGGAATACGGCTGATTCACGGGCCCGGCGGGAAGCGCGGAGGTGGTGATTGCCAAACCTCCAGGCGAAGGGCCGCTATCCCCTCCGCAACCGGTCAGCGCCAGCACGGAAATGGCACAAAGCACGACTGCGCATACAAACGTCGCTGTGCGTTCATTGATCAACATTAGATTTCCAGGATGAAGGCCAATCCTTTACCCATGACAACATAGCCCTGGGGGTCCCCCTACTAGGCGATGCCCTAGTCGGTTCGTGACTCATGATAAACCAAGGAGTGACAATAGGAATTGAAGTGAAAAACTAAAAATGGACCCGCAGGCCGAAGAGAAACATCAGTGGCGAGGCGTTGAAATTACTCTGGACCCCTCCGGCTTCGAACGTCCCGCTGTCCTTTTTCCACGCTATTTCAGTATTCAGGGCGAGGTTCGGTGTGATCGGAAAATCAAGACCTCCGGCCACCCGGAAGGCGGCCGTGGTCGGGAATGAAACGGACTGGTCGGCCAGCCGGGTGGAATTGTTGAACGAATGCGCGTTGACTCCGACGCCGAAGGACGCGTAGGGAATCACCCACGCAAACCCGAGACCGCTTCGCATCATTTCCCGGGTAGGACGGAATTCGACCGTCGGCAAGAACGAGTAGGTACGCAACGTTCCGAGTTTGACATCGCCTGTACTGACACTGAATTGATGCCATTCAAACATCATCCCCAGCCGAACCCATTCTCTAAGGACATAATAGCCCTCGAGATTGAATAGAGGCCCTACGGAGGTGCCGCTGCTCACATTTTCCAGAATCTGTTGCGTTGGGACGACCACTCCCGCCCGCACGCCGAAGGCGAAGTCGCCCGCAACGGACTGGCCCTTCGCCTGCTCTTTAGGCGCAGCAGCCGCGGCCGGGGAAGGCTTCTTTGGCTCGGTCGGCGGAGCGGCGGCTGCTGGTCCTTTCGGCGCTGGCGGAGCGGCGCCGGCAGCCTCCTGGGACCGTTTCGCGGCTGCAGCCGCTGCCGCAGCCGCCGCAGCCGAGGCCGCGGCATCTTCTGGCGGGACTGGCGCGCTTCCTTTGTCCTTGAGTGCGACTTCCAGAGGACATCCGATTTCAAACGTCTTCCGCTTCTCGGGAATGACCACTTCGCAAATCGCATTTTTATACAGGATTAATTCACAAGCGGTCGCGTCGCCTCCCGACTGCGCACATTGAAGATTGCGGATTTTGATTTCACAGATCCCGTCTTTGGGACATTGGTAGGTCGCGTAGGGACCACCCTCGCCGAACGTGACGGTCCAAGTGCCGTAACCCAGCCCAGTATTCTCGTCCAACACATTTCCGAGTTGGGTAATAATCGAACTCACGCCTGCGGGAAAGTCCTTCTCTGTCCGCTGTTGCCATTCGCGGGAATCGGAGCTCGCGCATCCCGAAATCAGCAACAGACCAGCCAAAGCCAAAAAGCCCAGACGCGTATGAGCTAGCAGCATAGTCCCCCGATCATTTTTTGATCTTCAACGTAAGCGCCCTGGTGGCTATTTGCGGTGTCGGTGTCGACGAATCCTGCACCGTGAACGTCAGGGGATACTCTCCTTCCGTCCCTTTTGCCGGGTTGCCGGAAATCTCACCGGTCGCCGGATCAAGGTTGAGCCCGTCCGGCAGAGGTGGCTCGACGGACCAGACAAAGGGGCCGATGCCTCCCGAGCGTTGCATCATTTTCTTGTAGTTCTTACCGACTTCGGCATCCGGTAATGAGCCTGTGGTGATCGCCAGCGCCTGACTTACATCGATCGACAGAGATTGCGTGGCGGATTGGTTCAAGGTGTCTGTGACCCTCACGGTAAAATTCTTTGTGCCTGCAGCGGTCGGAATGCCTGAAATGACTCCGTCCGGACCCAAAGAAAGCCCTGCAGGGGGTGAACCGCCAGCTAGACTCCAGAACAGGATCCCGACGCCTCCGGTCGCTTGTAACGTCTGACTATAGGATTGGCCGACTGTTCCTCCCGGCAATGCCGTCGTTGTGATAATCGGCGGATTTAGTAGGGTGATGACAATCGACAGCGCTTGCCTGTCCGATCCTCCGGCCGCGTCTTGCACTTGCACCGTAAAGGAGAAGGTGTCCGGTACAGCCGGCGTTCCTGAAATGACGCCGGTCGTCCCGTCCAAAGTCAGGCCCGGCGGCAGGTTCCCGGAACTGATGCTCCAGGTCCGCGCTCCGGTGCCGCCGATCGCCTGCAAGGTCTGGTTGTAGAACTGACCGAGCGTTCCTGCCGGCAGCGTCGCGGTGATGATGTCCGGCGGAGCGGGCGGGTCGATCCTGATCGACAGGTCTTGGACGTCCGAGAGTCCGCCGGCGTCTTGGACGCGGACGGTAAACGATGACGTGCCTTCCACAGTCGGCGTTCCCGAAATGACGCCGTTCGTTGGATTCAACCCCACGTTTGCGGGAAGTGATCCCGCGATGATGCTCCACGTCAACGCTCCCGTACCACCGGTCGCCTGGACCGGCTGGTTATAGGCTACACCGACTGTTCCTGGCGGCAGCGTCGTAATCGTGATCTCCGGCGGGGTCGGCGGCGGCGGAGTCGTATTGATCGTAATCGACAGCGGTTGCGTGTCCGATTGTCCAGCTGCATCTTGAACTCGGACAGTAAAGGACGATGTGCCTGTTCGAGTCGGCGTGCCTGAAACGATGCCCGTGGCCGGGTCCAAATTCAGATTCGGCGGGAGTGACCCTGCGCTGATGGTCCACGTGAATGGCCCGGTCCCTCCCGTCGCCTGGACGGGGCGGCTATAGAGTTGACCGACGGTGCCGTCTGGAAGCGACGTCGTGGTAATCGTCACTGCGGCCGGCGGCGGAGTGACGGTCACGGTGAGCGTTTGTTGGACCGTTTGGGCGGGGACCGAGTTGTCGCGCAGCGAAAACGTGTGCGTTGTGGTGCCTTCTGTTGTCGGTGTGCCGGTGACCGCGCCGGTTGCGGCATTGAGGGTGAGACCATTCGGCAACGCCGGCGCAACGGACCACGTATAGGGTGGCGTGCCTCCCGAACCGGTAAGGGAAGCGGAATACGGCTGATTCACGGGCCCGGCGGGAAGCGCGGAGGTGGTGATTGCCAAACCTCCAGAACTAGGGCCGCTGTCCGCTCCGCAACCGGTCAACCCCAAAACGCAAAGGCTAGACAGCAGGACTGTCGAAATACAAAGGGGTCGTCGTTTCCTGGTCAGCATGAAAATTATTCCCGAAGGAATGGCGATTCTTATGACAACATAGGCCTCGGGTAATTCCCTACTAGGCGAAGCCCTAGTTACCCTTTTGCCCCTGCGCCGCTGCAACGGCTTTCGGATCGGTTGAAAGTTCGGAAATGACGGGCCAGGTTAGGTAGGTTTCAAAGCACGATGATTCTGCGTCGAGATCACCAATGTGCAGCCCAGTCGGGAGCCGGTACGGGAGTCGGATCAAGCGGAGACAAATCCTGTTCGAACAGGATTTGCGCCGGCATCGGCTGCCGCACTTGAAGTTTGCCGCTTCGCGTGGCAACCAGCAAGCGCCCGTCGCGATCCCAATCTGCCCATTGCAGGTCCTGTAGGAGCGTCAGTTCGCCGTCCGCTTCGAAAGAATACTGCACGCGCAGCCCGTCAATCGCCTGTTCGCTCCCGAACTCCCCTCCCGGGTACCCGGTGCTCTCGACACATAGTTCAGCATGCCCGCCTGGCTGCCGTTTTTTGAGGCGGGCATTTCGGCGCACATCCCACGCGTCGCTCGGATCTCGCGGCGGACAATCCGACGCTTCTTCCCATCCACGCCGCCGCTCCGTGGCGAACTGCACCGCTGGAATCGACTGTAAGCCGTAGGGCAGCGGCAGACCCGGTACTTCCTGAGCTGGCCGGTCCTGGGTAAAGTAATACCCCCGCGTCCAGGTCCCGCAGGTCGCAAACGCATGCAACGCAGTCAGCCATGGTAGCTTGGAGACGGCAACATAGGCGTCTCCATTGGCCCACTTCGCACTGGGCTTGTGAGCGAAATAGGAAAGAAAGCGCCCGTCCGGCGATAGATCGCAGCGGCGTGGAAAGATCCGGCCGCCGAACCAGGCTCCCGGTTCGTAGGCCAGGCGGGCCACATCCCACCGTCCGACATGCGACCAATTCGTCGGTCCCCGGCGGATCACGGCGACGATCGGGGCATCGAGCGCCGGGACGCAGTAGATTCGTGGCGGAACAGGACCGCTCATGTGGTCTTGTGTTGCGCGGGAGTCAGGGCGATGGCAAGTTGGCTCCAGCCCCGCTCCGCCGCCAAGTCGGCCGCTGTCTTGCCGGTGAACCCGGGCGCGCCTGTGCCTCGCAGCATAAGGCCTGCGCCGGCACGAGCCAACGCCAGCGCGATCTCTTCGTGGCCGGCCACCACCGCGAGCATCACCGCGCTGAGCCCGTATTTGGCGGTGACGTTCAGATCGGCGCCGTGCTCGATGAGCAGGTTGACGATGGCCAGATGACCGCCATGGGCCGCCAGCATCAGACCCGTTTGCCCGTACCGATCGCGAGCGTTGGCATCGACTCCGCGTACAAGAAGATCGCGCACGATCTCCGTATCACCTCGCCGCACCGCATCTTCCCAACAAGCATCCATCACGCGACGTCACAAGAGAACAGTCGTACCCTTTGGCGGTCGATGTCTTGACGGGGCTGTAATGTAGCGCCTGGATGATACATCGACAAGGGGTGGTGACTCCGGCTTGAGGTACGAGTAGTATTGATCCCGCCCTGCTGTCTTACCGTCGTTGAGGCAGGACTTGAACCGTTACATCGAGGACATCGCGTGATCCCCAACTGGCGGATCGGAACCAAACTGCTCGTACTCACGCTCCCGCTGATCCTCGTGGCATCGCTCATTGCCACATGGACGCTGCACCGGCTGAATGCGGAGCGCCTGCAGGAAAAGCTTAGAGACCGCGCCAACAGCATTGCCCATCAAGTGATGGCTGATCGGCAGTACTACGGCGCAGTCGTCGTGCCCCGCGTGGGCGAGCTGAACGGCTCGCTCGGAGCCGACTATCGCGACGTCCACGGCCGCTTTCCATTGCCCGCGACCTTCGTGCGCGAGGTGTCCGAACAGATCGCCCGCTCGGGCGACGGGTACGTTACCCGGCTGATCAGCCCCTGGCCCATCAACAAAGAGATGGCACCAAAAGATTCTTTCGAGACCGACGGCTTCGCCGCGCTGGCCTATAGTCCCGGCGACCCGTTCGTGAGGGCGGATACAGTGGATGGACGAGCGGTCATGCGGGTCCTGATGGCCGATGTCGCCTCCTCTACCTCTTGCGTCAGCTGTCACAACGCCCATCCGCAGAGTCCGAAGCATGATTTTCACCTCTACGATGTGATGGGCGGCCTGGAAGTCATCATCCCGATGGACCAGTATCTCGCGGAAAGCCAGCAGGACATGACGATGACTTTAGGCGGAGGCTTGGCCATGTGTGCGCTCGTGCTAGGCATTGTGTACGTCGGTGCACGATGGACGGTGACGCGGCCGCTGGCTCACATCGCCGAGCAGATGGCGCAGTTCATGCGGCAGCAGCCGGATGAGCAGACATCGACACAGACACCGGCGTTGCCACGGGGAGATGAGGCGGCCTATCTCGCGGAATCCTTCTCGAAGATGGCCAGCGTCATTCGCTCGCAGCAGACCGCTCTTCAGGAGGTCAATAGCTCACTGGAGCAACGCGTGCAGGAGCGAACCGCAGAGCTGCGCCGGACGACAGCGGAAAAGGAACGCATCGGCAGCGAGCTTCGCATCGCCAGCGAGATCCAGAAATCGATCCTGCCCCGCACCTTCCCGCCGTTCCCCGATCGTGCGGACTTCGAGATTTACGCCACCACGATCCCCGCGCTGGAAATGGGCGGAGATTTTTACGACTTCTTCTTGATCGACGACAAACGGCTCGGCGTCCTCATCGCGGATGTCTCGGGCAAAGGCGTTCCGGCGGCCATCTTCATGGCCGTCAGCCGCTCGCTCATCAAAGCCACCGCCCTGGCCTCCGTTTCTCCCAGCGCATGCCTGGAGCACGTCAATCGGCTGCTCTGCCCCGACAATGACTCGGCGATGTTCGTGACCGTCTTCTATGGCATTCTGCATACGGAAACGGGCGAGTTGGAATTCAGCAACGGGGGCCACAATGTCCCCTACATCATCGGCCGCGACCGTCTCGTCCCCGTGGGAGTCCCTTCGGGGATGGCGCTTGGAATTGTGGACGATGCCCGCTATCAGACCAGCCGTACCTCGCTCAATGCGGGCGAAACGCTTGTGCTTTATACTGATGGCGTGACCGAAGCCATGGATACAGAGAACCGCCTATTTTCGACGCCGCGGTTCGAACAGACGCTCCATCGGCTGTCGGGGCAGCGGCCCATCGACCTGCTCACGAAGCTCGTCCGAGACGTGCAGGCATTCTCCAGCGGGGCCGTCCAAGCGGACGATATCACGCTGCTCGCGATGCAATATCGGCAACCGGCCCTGCTGGAATTCACGTTGACCAATCGCGCCGCCGAACTGCAACGGCTGGCGATGGAGGTCGAGCGCTTCGCGCAAAGCCATCGGATACCCGAGCCGGACCTGCACGCGTTGTCGTTGGCCCTCGATGAAGTGGTCACGAACACCATTTCATACGGCTACGACGACCAGGCCCCACATGAGATCCGCGTGCGTCTGACGCTGGCCGACGGTCGGCTGTCGGCCGAAGTAGAAGACGATGGGCGGCCTTTCAATCCGCTCACGGCCCCTCCGCCGGATCTCACCGGCACCGTCGAGGAGCGCCCGGTGGGGGGACTCGGCGTCCACCTCGTGCGATCGCTGATGGAACAAGTCGACTATCGTCGTGAATCCGGCAAAAATCATCTCATCATGAGCAAGCGGCTGAGCGCGGTCATGCAGGCCGAGACGAAGGGACACCATGGAAATCTCTGAACGGAAAGTGAGCGACGTCTGTGTCGTGGGCATTAGCGGAAGATTGGATTCGGCCACCTCGGACAGCCTGGGGCAACGGCTGCATCAGTTGATCGATCGCGGGGAACGACGCGTGGTGATCGATGCGGAAAAACTCGATTACATCAGCAGCACGGGGCTTCGGGTGCTGCTCGTCGCCGCCAAGCGCCTGAAATCCGCGGACGGAAAGATTGTGCTCTCGTCCCTGAAACCGCACATCCTCGAAGTCTTCGAGATCGCCGGCTTCAAGTCGATCTTCCCGATCTACGGCAGCACTGATCAAGCGGCACAGCAGATTTCGGCGTAATCGTACCTTTAGATATACACCCGCTTCAGCATGTCGGCCGCGCTCTCGTCCAGTTGCTCTCCGCGGCGAACCTCTTCGAATCGGGCCAGCAGATCGGCCGGACGGAGCCGGCGCTTCTCGGCACCGCACACATCGTAAATGATGCGTCCGCGATGCATCATGATCAGCCGGTCGCCCAGCGTTGCGGCCTGCGACATCGAGTGGGTCACCATCAGCGCCGTCAGCTTGTCGCGTACGATAATGTCCTCGCTCACGCGGATCACCTTGTCCCCGCTCTTCGGGTCCAGGGCCGCGGTATGCTCGTCCAACAACAGGATTTCTGGCCTGAGCCACGTGGCCATCAGCAGCGTCAGGGCCTGACGCTCTCCGCCCGACAGCGTGCCGATTGCATTTTCCAACCGGGTTTCGAGTCCCATCCTCAGCACGCGCACGCGATCATGTAATTCGCGCATCCATTCGGCGCCTAGCGCCGGCCCAAGTCCCCTCCTGCGTCCTCTCCGGGCGGCGAGTGCCAGGTTCTCGGCGATCGACATGGTGGGAGCCGTTCCGCTGAACGGATTTTGAAAGACGCGGCCGATCATCGACGCCCGGCGGTGTTCCGCCCAGCGCGTGATGTCGCGGCCGCCGAGCTGGATCGTCCCTGAATCGACGAAGAACGTGCCGGCGACGGCATTCAAGAGCGTGCTTTTTCCTGATCCGTTTGTGCCGATCACCGTCACGAACGAACCGTCCTCGATAGAGAGCGAGACCTCACGCAGCGAACGCACTTCATTGATCGTGCCGGGATTGAACGTCTTCGAGATGCGCCGCACGTCAAGCATGTGCTACCTGCGGCTTCCGCGCCCGTAACTTACTGAGCAATGCGGGCAGGACGAGCGCCCCGAAGACGAACAACGCGGTAATCAGCTTCAAGTCATTTGGATCGAGTCCCCAGCGCAGCGCCATTGCGACGAGCAAGCGGAACAGCACCGAGCCCATGATGGTTCCGGCGATGGACAGCCCCAGTGAGCGCACACCGACCAAGGCTTCTCCGATGATCACGCTGGCCAGTCCCCACACGAGCATGCCAATGCCCATTTGAACGTCGGCAAACCCTTGATACTGTGCGAGCAGTGCGCCGGACACGGCAATCAGCCCGTTCGAGACGGCCAGGCCGAGAATCATCATGGCTCCGACGTCTACGCCGAGCGCACGGATCATTTGTGAATTGTCGCCGGTCGCCCGCATGGCCGTGCCGAGATGGGTCCGGAAAAACCGGTCGAGCACCACCCCCGTGATCACGATGGCGCCGAATACGGCGATCAAGATCGAGACATCGCGGACGCTGACTTCCCATCCGAGAAGCCTCATGCTCCCCGTCATGCCCAGCACCTGTGCCGCCTGTTCCGCGTAATTCCCGAACGTCGTCGCCGAAAGCAGGGGGACATTGCTTTTCCCCATCACATGGAGATTCACCGAGTACAACGCGGTCATGACGAGGATGCCGGACAGGAGACCATTGATCTTGAACTTGGTATGCAGGATGCCGGTGAGGGAACCCGCAACCATGCCGGCGCAAAAGGCAGCGGTCGTGGCGATGAGCGGGTTGATTCCCGAGACCAGCAAGACCGCCGCGACGGCGGCCCCTAGCGTGATCGATCCTTCGGCCGTGATGTCTGGAAAATCAAAGATGCGGAAACTGATGTACACGCCCAACGCGAGGACGGACAGGATCAGGCCGATCGTGAGCGCGCCGATCACGAGCGTCATGGCTGCGATGCTCCGTGAACGGTGCCGATCGGGCCGATCCAACACGCGCCCTGGATGAATTCGCTTTGTCCGGCCCCGACGCGCTCGCGATCGTCATGGAGCAGATGCAGCAGCGCCTGCGGCGATTCGGTCTC
Organism: Nitrospirota bacterium; assembly: GCA_046734935.1. Taxonomy (GTDB): domain Bacteria; phylum Nitrospirota; class Nitrospiria; order Nitrospirales; family Nitrospiraceae; genus Nitrospira_C. The sequence continues at coordinate 7,064 of JBKPSD010000135.1, read as the reverse complement.
GAAGAGTCCTCTAACCGTCTCCTCCAGGCCGACCTGGCCCTTTCGGATCGGACGGTACGAAAAGGCGGCGGCATGCAGATGTCCGGCGGGAAACGCCTCGGCGCCGAACGGGCGGAGCAGCGGCGCGATGGGACCGGCATCAGTTCTGGCACTCACGCCGGCAGCCAGCACCAACGTCTTGGGATAGGCGCGCTCGGGAGTAAACGAGAGCCACTGCTGCGCTTCTGGAAAGCCAAAGGGCGCCGTGCCCGACGCAGCCGCGACCGGCGATTGCTTGAGCGCGGCGCCAACCAGGCCCGAAGATTCCGCCACCATCGCGATGGCCGCCATGTCGGTCCCGGCGATCTCGAGGCAGGCGTCCATCAGCGCGCTGAGCGTGACGGCGAGGTCTTTGCGCGTGGCTTGGAACCGGGCGAGATAGCGCCAAGGCCCCTCACACGTGACAGCATACAGCACTTTCAAATCAGGCAGACCGGTCCCGCTCGAGATCAAGTAATCCGGGACGTTCGTCCCGTCGGTGGGCAGATACACGGCCGCGCCGGCGATCCACAAGAATTCGCCGAACCGGTTGCGACAGTCCTCGAAATCCTTTCCCAACGCACCCAATCCCACCGCCAGCGAGGCCCGGGGAAAATCGGCGGCCTGCGTTCGCAGGTCGTCCGCCGCAAAACGGCAGCCGTCGAGCCGTGACGGATCTCCGATCGAGCGGCACGTCATCTGCCCGTTCCCAGGAAGTGGAAACACGTCCAAGGCCAGCGTGTCCCGTTCGATGCGGCGCCCGGGCGACGGCGTAACGGGGGGTTCGGCCGGCGCGGCGTCATCGGTCGAGATCAGGAGGTCGTGCAAGCCGGCCAGCTTGAGCACCTCGCTGACGTGCTGAGACGGGTGCCAGACGGCCAAGGAGCCATCGATGGCGCGCAGCTGTTTGAAGCACTGCACGAGCACGCGAATGCCGGCGGAACTCAGGAACGACACGTCCGAGAGATTGACACGAATCTGATGTCCGCCCTCGCGGACGACGTCCGCCAGCCCGGTGCTCAGATGTTCCGCCCAATAGCCGTCCAGCCGGCCGGTGATGTGAAGCTCGACGATGTCGCCGCGCTGGACTTTCGTTATCTGCATGGCGCGTTCACAGGGACGCCTCTTTCCGCAATGCGGCGGAAAACGTCAGGCCTAGCTTTCGGGCCACCTTGTCGTTGAGCACGAGCTTCTTGACCGCGACCTCCTCAATCGGAATCCGGCGCGGGTCTTCTCCAAGCATCACACGGGCGGCCAACGCGGCGGCGGCATGGCCGCTTTGATAAAACCCGAGCCCGGCGCATGCGAGCGCCCCGCGGCCCGTAAATTCGGGATCGTTGATGATGAGCGGCAGCCGGTGGTCATCCGCCACTTTCACCACGCCTTCGAAGGCCTGCAACACGGTGTTGTCGCCGGTAATCCAAAAGGCATCGATGTGCCGTCCGGTCAAGACCTGGGCGGCCTGAAAGACCTCGCTCGTGCTGGTAATGGCGACTTCCTCGAGGGTGATTCCATGCCGGCGGAACTCCTCGCGCGCTACCGCGATGACTTTTCGCGAGTTGGTTTCCGAGTTGTTGTATACGGTCCCTACCCTTCGTACGCCGGGAACCACATCGCGAATCAACTGGACCGTATCTGGAACTGGCGGGAACGAGCCGACGCCCGTGATGTTGGGCACATGGTCCTCACGTGTCTTACCCGCGCCGGCGGCGATAGGATCGTACACCACGGTGAAGACGACCGGTGTCTTTTTCACCAGGCCGATGGCGCCGGTGAGCAACGGCGTCGTCATCGGCACGATAAGGTCGAGGTCCTGGTTTGCAAAGTTTTGCAGTATGCTCGCAATATTGGCCATCTCCCCCTGCGCATGCGCCTTCTTGAGCTGGAGATTCTTTCCTTCGACGAAACCGAGCTCTTTCAAACCATCCAGCAAGCCCTGCATGCCCGAGTCCACCCCGGGATCCGGCCCGAAGTAGGCAATGCCCACTTTATAGATCCGGCCGGCGGCAGGCGTCCGGATCGCGCGCGCTGATTTTTTGAGCGCCCCACCCTCCACCACGGCATCGGCCCGGCGCCGGACTTCTTCTGGAAGCCGCCACGGTTCGCGGAGGCCGTCGAATGCGCCCGGATTGACGATGAACATTTCCGGAACGACATTTTTGACGGGAATAGCGGCAGGATCGGCGCCATGGAGAATGTTGGCCGCCAGCTCTCCGGTGAGCCGGCCGATTTCTTCGTGGTTCGCGCCGAAATCGAACAGAGCGCCTCGCTGAGCGCTCGGCGGAATATTGGTAAACACCGGAATCCGGCCCTTTTTCGCGGCGGCAATTACGCCGTCCAACGCGACCAGGACGGTCACGTCACCTCCCACCCAGAGCGCTTGCACGCCTCGGCTGATCAGGGACCCCGCCGCTTCGCCGACGCCTGAGGAATTGTCGACCGTCGCCTCCAGCAATCGAATACCAAACCCGGGGGCGGCTTCACGCGCTCTTCGGGTAGACGCTTGAGAGTTGGCTTCTGCGGGGTTCCACACCACTCCGATGGTGGACAGTGACGGGAGAAGTTGCTTGGCGACTCGAAATGCTTCTGCCACCGGCTGCATGCTGCCGTATCCGACCAAATGCTTCGGATGGTTCAGCGGGTCTTCACGGCTGATGCCGACACCCGCGATGAACGGATCGAGGACGAGGCCGAAGACGTGTGTCGTATGCCCCGCCCGATTCGCACCGGCCACGGCTTGCAGGGACAACGTACTGGCGGTCAGGATCAAGTCGAATCGGCCATCGGTGACTTCTCTGGCGATCGCGTTTTCTGTCGGCGTGTCGTTCTCCGCGTTGAAGCGCTGAATCGCGACGGTTTCGCCGTCTTTGAATCCTCCCTCGGCGAGGCCCAAGACCATGCCGTGGACGCCTTCGTCCAAGACCGGCTGCGACGCATGTTGAAGGATTGCGATGCGGGGGATGGCCTGACGGCTCTCGCTGCGGCGGTTCCAATCGGAGAACAGCAAGACGCCAATGGCGAGGGTGATGAGAAACAAGCCGAGGGCAAGCCGCTTGAGGACGTACACCACAGCGTTCCTAAAATTCGTGACAGGGATGTGAAGTGAGGGAGGATAAAGGAGAGTCCAGACGAAGTAAAGAATGGAGTGACGTGGCTACTCGGGAACGTCTGCATTCCAGACGTTCCCGAAGCACTTCTCGGTGATGGAGACGAGTAGGCTCTTTCGAGAAATCTGCCGGCAGAATTAAGAGAGCGGCAACTCCCCGGCAGCCTTTGATTCTAATGCCGTCTTGACGGCAGATAAAAGATCCTGCGCCTTGAATGGCTTCACGACGTGCGCGTTGGCGCCTTGCTGCCTTCCCCAAAATCGGTCGCTTTCCTGTCCCTTCGATGTACAAAACACAATGGGAATGTGGGAAAAGCGTTGATCATTTTTCAAATCGCGGCACACTTGAAACCCGTTGCGGCCCGGCATGACCACATCAAGCACGATCACATCGGGTTTGTCAGCCGCAATGACGTCTTCAAGGCGATTGGCATCCGGTAATGCCATGACGGAGTACTGTGCGCCCTTTAAAATCGATTCGAGCATCTGCATCTCGGCATAGGAATCATCCACTACCAATACCTTACCCATCAATTCACTCCTTTACGCTAAAAGTGACGACAAGAGAACCATGAAGTGTGCACATTGTACTCAACATTTCGAGAGGCACAAGCGTTAGTGGAGTTTCGGCAGGATGGTTGTTGAGTCGAAAGCGGCAACCCTCTCCGTCTTCACTCAGTAGCAGCGCGGGGCAGTCTCTCTGTGAGCCACCTTCGTCGGCTCTGGCAATTTGGGAGCGATGCTTTTTCTGCGGTTGCTTGCGATGGTCTTGTCGATGAGGGCACCGCAATTGATGCATTTCCACGCATAAAACACCAAAAAGAAATCGGACATTCGCTCCAGATGCATGAAGCCGCGGCATTTGGGACATTCCATTGTGCACCGTCCTTTGTGATTCTCAGAATGTGATGCAGGCAGGAGCAATTTTCGGCCCAGATTCATCCCCTTCACCTATCAATCACTTACAACAACCCATGAATCCACAGCTGCTGATATTTGTCTTCTTCGTACAACAATGTGCGTAGAACGCTCTCACATGAGAAGGATGGGTACTCGGCGGCAGGCAGCGTATCCACCAGCGTATGCTACGCTTACAAAGCCATGCCGCGAGCGAAGGAGGAGCATGAAAAACGCATTGCGTAAGGATGATCAAGCGTCCGAGAGGGGTTCAGCCCACCGGCTGACTGACAGACAAGGTCAAATTCTCAATCTCGTCTCGTTGGGACACACGAACCGGGAAATTGCGATCCTCCTGAAGATCAGTGTGCGCACCGTCGAAGTGCATCGGTTTCAGTTGATGCGCAGATTGAATGTTCGCAACGTCGCGCAGTTGCTCCGGCGGGCTCTTCAACTTGGGTTTCTATCGTCAGCCGATATGCGTCCGCAAATGGCTACGCCTGCAAACGCCAGCGTCGTGGAGCTCCCCCTGAATGGCAAATCACGAAAGTTGCTCACGACACGGAGCATGAAGCCGTAGGACCAAGTATGTAGTGCGAGAGCGCATACGCGAAACGCTTGGAACCAGCCGCTAGTATCCTCCAAAACCTTTCCTAGCGCTTTTCCCAGGCCGTCACGGACCACAGTGTTGATACTGTGAGATTACCTTAGACTACGACGGTGGAAACACCGCCGAATTTAAGAGAAGAAGCCCGCTGACCGAAAGGAAAGCGGGCTTTTTTGTGGCAACTCGCCTTTTTGTTTTCTACCCGTCAGCGCGATATCCGACGTAGACTCGTTTATCCACTTGCAGGCTGCTCGTCGCCCGGATGCAAGGGACGGCTGTCCACGGTGAGGAGAAGACAGTCGATGTCGTGGAACTGCTGGTGCTTGAGGTCCACGGCGAGCTCGCGCAGCAGGCGAAGCGAGAGATCGTCTTCCGCGGGCTCCGCGCCCTTTTTTAAGGACCGAAGGAGATCTTCCATGTTCGATTCTTGTGGGCCGGCGATGATCTCCAGTTCCACGACTTCGCCTGCATAGCGGGCCGAGAGATGGATCGTCTTTTTCGCCGGCGCGGCGGCATCCTGAGCGGATATGAGATAGAGAAGGGCTTCTTCGGTCACGAGTTCCAGGCGGCCCACCGCGGCCCGATCCCATCCGAGCTGCGTAGCGAAGCGTTGAATAAAGTCCTGTGCGAGGCGGATCGAGCCGACGTCCGGTTGCACCGACAGCCGGTTCTGCGAGCGATCGCGCGCCGCGACCAACAGCATCAGCGCCATCGCAATGATGCCGCCCGAAGTCATGCCATTGTTCAAGAGGGTGCGGGCCCACTGCGGCAATTGATCTTGAAAGATTTGCTGGTTCTGAAAGCCCACTCCCAGCCAGAAGGCGACGCCGACGACGAGTCCATTTTCATAGGTCAGGCCGTGCTCCGTCACGAGGCGGATGCCCTGGCCGAACAGCATGATAAGTACGAGGATGATGTAGCCGCCGGCGACCGGATCCGGGACCGCCAGCAGCAGGCCGACGAGCTTGGGCGAGAAGGCAATGAGCGTCAGAAACGCGCCGCCGTAGAGGGCCACGCGGCAGGCCGCGACGCCGGTGATCTCGACCACGGCGATGCTCGTCGCATAGGTTGTGGCCGGCAGCGTGCCGGCGAGACCGGAGAACAGATTGCCCAGCACGTCCGCATACATGGCCCCCTGCACCGAGCGGAAATCGACCGCGCGGTCACGACGATGCGACACCCGTTGGATGGCGGTGGCATCTCCATAGGTCTCGATCAGATCGATGATCGTCACAATGACGAAGGCGGGCAACAGCGCCCAAAAGCGACGATCGAACGAGATGTCCAAGCCCGGCCACGACGAATCCGGCAGACCGATCCAGGGCTGCGCCTTCACGTGCGAGAGATCGATCATCCCGAACCATCCGGCGACAGCGCATCCCACCAGGATGCCGATGAGCGGCGCCCACAACCGGAGGCTTCGCGTCCCAAAGAGCGCGATGCCGATGATGACGGCGAAGGTCGTGGTTGCCGTGATTGGTGCAGCAAAGGGCACGGCGTGCAGCGACTCCGGCACCTTGTTCAGCAACTCAAAGGCGATCGGAAAGACGCTCACGGCGATCAGCATGATGACCGTTCCGCCGACCGTCGGCGTCACGATCCGGCGAAGCGTCGAGAGCCGGTTGGCAAAATAGAATTGAAACAGCGACGAGACGACGACCAGAGTCATGAGAAGGGGAAGCCCTCCATCCATGACCGCCGAGATCCCGACGGCGATGAAGGCGCCGGAGGTGCCCATGAACAGGACATAGCCCGCGCCGAACCGCCCGAGCGGACGAGCCTGCAGCATGGTGGTGAGACCGCTGACCAGCAAGGCGGCAAAGATGGCCCAGGAGGCGCGCTCGATGTCGACGCCGGCCGCCCGCAAAACGACGATGGGCGTGAGCGCGATGCTGGCGATGATCAGCAGGACGACTTGAAGTCCGAGCCCGGCGGAAAGCGGGTGCGGAGGCACTTCGTCGACGGCAAAGCGGATGGTCGAGGAGCCGGTCGGACGCGATGCCTTCATGAAAGGGAACAGTTAGCATGTCTTGGCAGCGATGTCGACCTGCGTGGTCCATCAGTCGCGTGAGGAGCGGGTCAGCATGTGGCTGGCCGGCTCCTGCTCCAGCGGGGGATAAACCGCATGTCCCTCATTTTGCCTACGCAAACTCGTTTCACCCATCGATGAGACCGGCATCGGCATATTGACATCGGCCGAAGTCCTCAATATCGTCTCTCACCGCGCAAAGGCGAGGAATACGCCGTGATTCACCTCTTAGAGCTCGCTGCGACGTTACTGGCAGGCCTTGGACTGTTCTTCGTCGGGCTCAAAGAGATTTCTCGTCAGCTCACCGCCATTGGAGGCTCCCGGCTCCGGGCCCTCGTGGCTCAGGTAAGCGGCAACTCCGCGGTCGGCGCCGTGTGGGGACTCCTTTCAGGGTTCCTTACGCAGAG
>JBKPSD010000134.1:0-19850 GCA_046734935.1 Nitrospirota bacterium | reverse complement strand
CGGCAGGGTTCGTTTGCAGGAACGGCAGTTGAAACTCGATCGCGTGCTCGGTGACATGCGCGATGTCTTCGGCAAAATACTCGGGCACCGCAGCCCTCAGGCGCTCCACGATCGGCCGGTCCACCGGGACGACACCGAGCGGCGTCTCGAAATCCTTGTCCGTCAGTGCGAAGGGCTGCTCCAGCCCGGCATGCGCCGTGCCGATGATGATCAGCACGTCCGGCTGCTGCGCCTCCTGCAGTTCTTTGTAGGCCCACGCATAAATCGGACCGGCGTGCTTGAGATCGTATGTCGGGACGACCAATCCTTTGATCGCTTTACCCTGATTCTCTGACGGCTTGAAATCCGGGCCTTCTTTGGACGCAAAAAATCCGTCGAGCTGCTTTTTCAGCTGTCCCCTCTCCGCTTCGTAGCTTTTGCCCGCGAAGGCAGCCGGACGCACGGCGCCCTGCCGATAAGCAGCCCGAGCCTGCTCCTTCGCGGCTTCGGTCCGGACGCCTTCAAGGAACAGTTTGGCCTCGAGATCGCCGACCAGTTGCTCGACTTTGGCCGGCATCAAGAACTCGCCGAAGCGCTTCAGATAGAGCGTGCCGATTTCCTGCAGCGAATGGTCGCCGTCGAAATGCTGGACGATGAAAAAGTAATTGAGCGGTAGGACGAGTTTTTCCTTGCTGAGGCCGCTGGGGTCCCACAGCACGACGTATTGATCCTCCCCTTCCTTGATCGGCGAGAACTGGAGGTTCCTGAGGACCGGGTACTGGTTGGGGTCTTTGATCGTGTCTGTTGTCATAGGCTTCGCCGAGCGGCATTCTAACGAACCGGTTTCCCGCCCTGCAACTCTCAAGACGTCGGCCTCCAACCTTCTATGACGAGGCAGAAACGGTCTATTCGGATCGCGTGGAAGACGCCCGCCGGCCGAGCCAGATGAGGGCCCCGACCGTGATCGGCACCAGCCACAACGTGGGACGTCCGTAGGAGGGATCCGAGAACTCGATGAGATCGGTCAACCGGCCAATCAACAGCGACATGCGGGCCATGACTGTGTATCCAAAAGCCGCCCCAAACGCGATCATCAGAAAAAAAATGCCGGTCCTGGCCACCAGCTTGCCGGGGCCGCTGTGCTCGATCGAAAAGAAGAAATAAAACAGCACCGAACTGACCCCGACAAGGATGATGACCGCGTTGAGATGGCTTGCCGGATTCAGAAGATCCATCGAGAAAGCCAGGCCGTCGCCGCCGGCCATCGACAGCAACGGCCTCACCGTATCCTCGATCTGCTTCAGAATGAAAGAGGAAATCGTCCGCGGGATGGCGAGCCCTGATCCCAACCCTACGATGAAGGCAAACGAGTATCGGGACATCCAGGCAGCTTTCGGTACGTACCGCGTGAGCATCAGCAAGCCGATGGCCACCGGAATCAGCAGCGCGATCTCCCCCTGCTCGACGATCGGCTTCACGATCAGATGTACGATGACCGTATCGTACGCCTTGACGATCGTATAGCCCACCGACACGCCGACGTACAGGTGTTCGGCCAGCTTGAACAGAGGGTTGTCCTTGTATAAAAAGGAGAAGATGAAAAGGGTCAGCCCTGTCGCGACCCACGCTCCGAACGTACCCGCGTCCATGTCAGTGTCCCACGTGGCCGGTGCGCCGGCCACGGCTTTCCTGATGCCGCAGTGAAAAATAAAACAGATTGCAAATGGCGACCAAAACGATGATCGCCAGATGAGTGGCCGACTGTGCGTCCATGCCGGCCACCGCTCTGCCCTTTTGACCGATCAGGCTCTCGTACTCAGCAGCGCCCCGCAAGCCGCCGATCAACCCGTTGATCTGCCCGCTGCGCAAGAGCGGGTAGAGACCCGGCGCAATCACGCCCGTGCAGCCGCCGCCTAACTCGAACTTGTACTTGTCCTTTCCGTAGACATACCAGGCCTCGACCCCCGGGTTGCCCGCCCCGAGGCTGATCGCATACGTGACATCCTTCAGGCTGTTTACGCCCTCCAGCACCGCAAGGCCTTTACTGGGTCTGCCGCCGTAATCGCTGGGAAAGGTCGTGTACAGATCCTGGCCCATGTTGATGATGACCGCCGAGCCTCCGGGACTCCAGCCGAGGAACACGTAGTCCTTTCCATTTTCTTTCCCCATCTCGTCGGCGACCTGTTTCAAGAGCTGGTCAGCCATGCCGGTGCCTGAGACCCACAACGTCATTGCGACGACGCGCAAATTTTTCCTGAACGCGTGGCGCAAGATCGCAATGGCCTGGGGATGCAATTCCGGTTTGGACGCGGGATCGAAATCAATCGACAGTAGAAACACCGACCGCTCGGGGAGAGCCTCAATGTAATCGTAGATGCTGCGGACCTCCGGCGAAATGCGGATAGGCAGACCCACCGGATAGAGCAGCGGCAGCAGCGTGCAGAGGCCAATGACCAGGAAAATGATCCGCCGGTCGATCTTCAGCATGCGTTCCGAGAGCGTCATCTCATCGACTCTCCTGCGTGGTTGCTGGACGACAGGGCCCGCAGCTCTTTCATTCTTTCCCTCCGCCCAGATATGACCGCTCGACGCCGAAAATGATCTTGATCGACAAGGCGATGGCCCCGAGGCTCACGCCGATGAGGATCGCGCGGCGAACCGAGGCGTTCAATACGTTGAGAATCCATTGCGACACGTCGCCGCTCAAAGGAATCAGGTACTCGCCGAGCGGCACACGGCCCATCATGACAATCACCGCCGCGACCAATAGGACGGCCGCCTCCCGGCTCCTCGCCCGGAACGACCGATAGGCGGCCGATGCAATGAAGAAAGCCAGGATGGCGAACATCGTGCCCTGCAGCGGCACCATCATGAAGCTGTAGATCCAGCCGAACGCCGTCATCCCGCCGTCGAGGCTTTCCTTCCCGCCGGCCCATAGTCCCACGGCGATGGTCACGAGCATGCCGGCATAGAGGACGAGACTATAGCCCCATCCGGCCTCCTGCCGGCGGATCTTCGCGGCATGCTGATGGAACAAGCTCGTCACGCCGAGCACGAGCGCAAAGCCGCCGATGATCTGCAGCCATTTCGTGGCCGAGGTCAGCAGGGACTCGGACGCGGGATGCGGAACGTAGTATTGGCCGGCAAAGAGGAGCCCGGTGATCATCGTGATCAGGAGCGGCAGCCGACGGCGCAAGAAAATCATTTGACGTCCTTGAACAGGTCGAGAAAGAACTGCGGCCACGACTCGCCCGTGGCGACGCCGATCGTCGCGAGCAGCGTTCCGAGCACGATGACGCTCAGGATGACGGCTTTGCCGATGTCCTGGCCGCGCAGCGTACCGATTTGGATCGGCTCCTTGGAGAGGTAGGCACTGGCGGCATAGAGTTCCTCCCCGATCAACGTGTAGTCGCAGGTGGTCACAAAGAACGGGAGCTGATGATCGGAATCCGTGCCGGCGATCTGGATGGCGCCCGTACTGGCGCCGGTTTCCGTGAGGAGCAGCGATTCCGCGAAATAGGAGCCCATGAAAAAGTTCGCCGCAGGCTTTTTGCGCAGCATGATCCCGTCGACGGCCGCGGTGTAGCTGAACTGGTCGGCGGTGATGAAAAAGTTCGAATCCTCCTTGAACAAATCGGGCTTCCCCGCCTCCAAATACGCCTGTTTAGTAATTTCCTGACACACGGCCATCGTGATCGGATCGCGATGGGGCACCATCAGCTCCGTTTCGTAGGCCGCGGTGCGCTTCGCCACCCGCCCGAGGATGACAGCCGCCGCGATCGTCGAGGGATCGCTCATGTCGTGGGCGCCCGTCAGATACAGAATCGGCTTGCCGAGCTCCGTCGACCGTCCGATGGCCTCATCCACCGCGTCGAGGCCGGGAATGCGGCGCAAGAAGATGTCGTTCCGTTTGGCGTGGCGTATCGTGTAAAAGACGAGGCCGCCGAAGCCGAGTCCGAGTATGAGGTTGTTGATCTGGTTCCAATTAAACCAATTGGCGCTCGGAGTCGCCTCGACGAGCGGCCCGAAGGCGCGATCGTCGCCCCTGCGCATCGCGACCGTGACCGAATAGACAGTGCCTGCTTTGAGCTCGACGCCCTTGCCGTTCCTGATCACATACTGATGCCACGTCCGATCGGCGACTCGCGTCCACCAGGCGCCCTTGCTCTCCTTGACGTATCGGCTGTTCGCCGGGAATTCGGCTATGACTTTCAGTCCGCCCGCGTCGGCGGCTCCCGCCTCGCCGAGCAGGACCTGGTACTGCGCGTCCGGCTGATCGGCCGCACTCGGAGCCCAGACGACGGTCAGGCTTCCACCGCCGTCGTTCGGCGTATCGAATACTTGAAGCCCGGAAAGCGCAATGTTGGAGGCGGCAAAAAGGAAGTCCACATGTGCGGGGCACAATACAAACCAGAGGACTGCAGCGGTCACTCGGAAGATACGAGAAGCGGTCACCCCTCGATTACCTCGATATTGGTCCTGGGAATCACGGCTCGCGCCCCATCGGCGAATGCAACCTCGAGGACGCGGACGTCGCTCTCGGTGGGAATCCGCGTGAGACCTGACGGCAAGGCCGAGACTTCACCGATCTTGCCGAAGAGCGGATCGCGGATGATCCGAACCGAGTCCCCCAACCGGATGCCTGTCCGTTGAACTTCAGCCGGATAATCCGGCGCGCCCGCGGGACGTGGAATGATGATCTCCGGGCGGATCACCCCTGCCCGGATCTGCGTGGCGCCGGAAATCGACGCCTTCCTGCCCGTATGCGCCGAAAGGAGCCGGAAGGTCTTCGCGGCCATGGGAATCGTCCCAAACCCTTCGGTGAGAATCAGGGTGAACCCCACCTGCTCGGTTCCCGTGATGGCTACGCCCAAATCATAGCCCAAGAGTGCGCGGAGATCCTTATCATGAATTCCGCCGACAACCAACCCCGCAACGCCGAGCTCCTTGGCTTTGGCCAAGGTTTCTGCCGGTAGAAACGACCCGCCCACCACGATCTTGCCTTGCATCTCCGGTTTCAAATGCCCGGGGGTCAACGGCTCGTCGGGCGAGGCGACCGCCAACAGCAACTCGCCCCACACTTCGCCGCCGATGCCGAAGATGCCTTGGACCAGGCTACAGGCGCATTCCACGACGACGCCTTGACGGGGAATCGTCTCTACCACCGTGCCATCGATATATGCCAATAAATTAAGCACTCGCGGCGGTTCTCGCAGCAACACCTGCCCCGTCACCTCTGACAGCGATTCGATCGTTCCGGCGACGGGAGAACGGATCTCGGTCTTAAACCATTTGATGAGCGGCTTGTTTTCAGCGAGGATTTCGTCCTTCTCGACGGCATCGCCCTCTTTTTTCACCAGGTAATCCTTGATCTCATCAGGAGCGATGCTGAGTTGATTGGCAAGGTTGATCGGATACACCTTGCCGGGAAGCTCGGCCCGCGCGACGGCCTGCTCGGACCGCACGGGATCACCGACTTTGGCCAGAAGGGTACCCGGGAGCGGCAGGAGCCGCCGGCGCCTGACCACCGTACGGTCGGCCACCGCGAGGCCCGGTGTATACGAATGTGCCATCTCGCTATCCCTTTGGATACAAATCCACTGCGTCAAACCATTTTTTCAACGCAGCCACCCGAGCCGACGATTCTACCGGCATTTGCAGCGGACGCCCGCGGCCGTCGAGCAACAACCCGACGACTCCGCCCTGCACTTCCCGCGTCACGGAAGCGCCCGGCCCGCTGCCGAGATCGACGGATTTGACGGGATGCATCGTCATTCTGGCTTTCGCTCCGAGGGTGAGCGGATACACTTTGAGATCACCGAAGGCCAATCGGTCCTTCACCGTTCGGCCGTCGGCAAATGCCAGCTCGTAATCCGCGCAGGTTTCGCCCTCTCGGCCATGACCGGCCGGCGCAATGCAGGTCCCCAGATAGATCATGCAGTCGCGCACGAAGACATCCGTCGCTGCCTTTTCATTGATCGTGGACAACACCCCCAGATGCGGCATCATGAAGATGCTGTCGACGGACAACGTCGTAAACCCCAAGGGTTCATAGGCGTCCGTCATCATCAGCATCGATTGAATCCGCCGAGGAGCATGCGAGAGAATTCCGCCGCTGCCGACGATCAAATCCAGTTTCCACATGTCGATCAGCGTGCGCCCTGAGGTCTGCTGCTCGAACACGTCGGATATCGTACGCTCCTGCTGAATGCCTTTGAGGCCGGTGGCGAGCGATTTGTGATGAATCAAGGCCAGCCGCAAGGCCTCGCGAGAGATGGCATGTTCGATCTGTAATTCATCGAGCGTCTGTGGAATCGTGGTGGGCCGGATCATCTTGTTTTTGATCCGGTTACGCAACGTCTGCTCGTCGATCGTGAACGGCACCCAGCGCATGATGTTCGCCAGGCCCGCCTCCGCCAAGACGTTCGAAATACTGTAGGACATCCCCAAATTGGCGCTCACCGTCCGGTTGAAGACGCCTTCGAAGACGGAAAAGACATCCGTCGTGGCGCCCCCGATGTCCACGCCGATCAAATTCAGATGCTCTCGCTTGGCGATGGTTTCCATGATGAGCCCGACCGCCGCCGGAGTCGGCATGATCGGAGCGCCGGCCATGTCGATCAGCTTCTTGTAGCCCGGCGCCTGCTGCATCACGTGCTCGAGGAACAGATCGTGGATTTTGTTGCGCGCGGGGGCGAGTTGCTCCCTCTCCAGGACGGGCCGGATGTTGTCCGTCACTTCCAGGGCCGTCTTTTCGCCCAAGATTTTCTTCACTTGAGATTGCGCATCCCGGTTGCCCGCATAGATCAGGGGCAGCTTGTAGGTGACGCCGAACCGCGGACGCGGCTCGGCGGCCGCGATGTATTCCGCCATTTCCACGACGTGGGTCACGGCGCCGCCGTCCGTTCCGCCGGACATCAGGATCATGTCGGGCCGCATCGACCGGATCCGCTCGATTTTTTCATGCGGCAAGCGGCCGTCGTTCGAGGCCAACACGTCGATCACGATCGCGCCGGCCCCCAACGCCGCGCGCTGGGCGCTTTCCCCGGTCATGTTCTGCACGACGCCGGTCACCATCATCTGCAGCCCGCCTCCGGCGCTGCTGGTTGAAATGTAGATGTCGACGCCCGTCTGGGCGTCGCGGCGCGGCGTGATGATCTGGTCGCCGTCTAAAATTTTTCGCTTGGAGAGCTCTTCTATTTCGGCTATCGCATTCAATACGCCGCGGGTGACGTCCTCGAAGGGTGCTTCCACGGTCGTCGGGGCTTCGCCTCGGTAGGTCTGGCGGTATTCATCTCCAATCTTTTCGATCAAGATGGCCTTGGTCGTCGTGCTGCCGCAATCGGTGGCGACGATGACTTCCGGCGGATGGTCGGCTTGCGGCGGGACGGACGATGCAGCCGTCATCGAGCCGATGCCCTCTTCGGCGAGTTTTTGCTCTCAATGAGGGCGACGAGGCGGGTAATCGTGTCTCGGCGTTCAAGCAAACGGGCAACCCGTTCGATGTCCTTGCCTTCGAGGGCGCATTCGATGACGGGCGTCAGCAGGTGCAGCGCCTGGCTTCCGAGAAAGCTCATCGGACCCATGGAGTCCAGGAACATGGCGGCCGGGGCTGCCAGACGTCGTTTCACCAATGCATCAGCGATGCGTTCCATAAGTTCGAGGTCTTCACGGCTCAACGGCGTAGACGGCGGCTGCGCCGAGAAGGCATGCTTCAAACCCTGGTGCAACTGACGCCATCGGCCGGTGAGATGATCCTTGGACAAGGGGCGCATAGGACTGATCGGACAAGCTGGATGGAGGATGACGCATTATATGGAGCAGCCGCTGAGGAGTCAATTTGGCGTTCGCGTGCTGACGATGAACGACGTCAGCCGGCGACCTGTACCGCCCGGCATCCGTTCAGGGAGACGTCGTGAGAAACGCGTCGAGGGCGGGAGTCAGCTGTTCAAACCAGCGGTCTGCCATGCGCGAGTCGCCGACCGCATTCGGATGAGTTCCGTCATAGGTCATCGAGGAGGTATCAAACCCCGTGTATTGATCGACAAGCACGATCGGCGAGTCACGCTCTTGTTTGTCGTCAACCAGAGCAGGCAATTTTCCGTTCAACGCCGCAACGGAGGGCACACCGGCCTTCGGAATAATTTGCGCCAAGAGGATTCGGATTCGAGGGTTCACTGTCCTCAATGCGTCGATGATCCCGCCGATGTCTTTCACGGTGCTGTCGACGCTTTGTTCTTGGGACAGATCGTTCGTTCCGATATGCAGCAACACGAAATCCGGTGACGCCTTCTCCGCCCACGTTTGAGTTTGGGCGAGAATTTCATCGGCTCTCCAGCCGGCATGGCCCTCATGATCCATGTCGAAATCCGCATTCGCCGGAGGACCACCGCCCACCCCATGAAGGGAGCCGACGAAATCTGGACGATATCCGGCGTCGATCAGGAGATGCCACAGGTAGTAGCGATAGCTGTTGAGTCCCTTGACCGACTGGGTGATCGAATCTCCCAGCGGCATGATCTTCACCGTCGCATTCGAGCGTTGTAACGGAGGCGACGGGGATTGCTCAGAGCCGTCGCCGCTGCCGCACGAGGCCACGACTCCAAGCCACAGAGCGACGACGCCGATCAAACAAAGAGACTGAAAAGGCATGCGCCTGCGATGTGCCATGTCGAAGGATGACGAGGAGAGCCACCTAGGTCTTTTTCACAGGGTACCGGGCATTGATGTCGGAGAGACACTAGGGAAAACGAGAGGCAGAGGGGGCTGAAGTCACTTAAGTACAGCCGTCCTAGGTGGCCAAGGTTTTTTGGCCGATCTTTCCTTCCGTACCTTTCCAGAGCCGCGCAATGTTGTCCTTGTGCTTGATCCACACCAACGTGCTGACGACGATCGCAAAGATCAGGAACTCCTGGCGCTGCTCGTTCACGATGGCGACGACCGGGAACAATCCAAAGGCGGCGAGCGCGCCTCCGGATGAATAGCGCCAGATTCCGACGGCGCCCAGCCAGATCAAGAGGAGCAGCGTCCCGATCGACGGAGACAATCCCAGAACGGACCCTAGCGCGGTTGCAACACCTTTGCCGCCTTTAAAAGAGAGGAAGGGGGAAAAGATATGTCCGATGATCGGCGAAAGCGCCGCGACCATGATGAATGACTCGGTGTGCAGCCACTGCATGGCCGCCCAGCCGATCACCCATCCCTTTCCCATGTCGCCGAGGAGAGTCAGTACACCGGCTTTGACGCCCGAAACGCGGAGCACGTTCGTGAAACCGACGTTGCGGCTTCCCACCGTGCGAGGATCCGGCAGGTGGAGCGCCCTGGACACGACGATGCCGAATGGGACGGCGCCTAGCGCATAGCCGAACAAGACCAGCAGTCCGCACAGAAGTTCTTCTTCTTCCACTTCTTCCTACAGACCTTTGGCGATCACTTGCTTCCAAAAACTCCAGACATAGACGCCGCCGGACAGGTAGCCGAGCACCAGCGACAGGTAAAGGGTCACGGTGCCCGCCAAGTGTAGATTGCCCAGCTCCGACAAAGCGGTGCCCTCGAGAATCAGCATCGTGATGGCCACGACCTGCAGCGCCATTTTGTATTTCCCGGTCGTCTCAGCCACAATGATCATCCCTTCGCCGGCCGCGATCGCACGAATGCCGGTAACGGCCACTTCGCGCGCCAGTACGAGAATCGCGATCAGCGCGCTCACACGATCGACGTTGACCAATAAAATCAAGGCGGACAGGACGAGCAATTTGTCGGCGATCGGGTCGAGGAGCTTGCCCAGCTTTGTGACCTGGCCCGTACGGCGGGCGATATATCCGTCCAGGAGATCGGTGACCGCTGCGATGACGAACACGACGGCTGCGGTCAAGGAGCGGTCCGGTGTCGGCGTAAAAAACAACATCACGAAGACCGGAATCAACATGATCCGCAGCAGCGTGATGACGTTGGGGACGTTGAGCGACTCTTGGCCGACCGATTTCCAAGCTTCCAATACGCGATTCATAGGATGTAATAGGACCCCTGTTTCATTGTTCTGTTACACAATGCCGTTCTTCAAAAGATCATGCAGGTGGATCACGCCGACGATTTTCCCCTCCCCCTCCGTGACCACCAGCGTCGTAATGGAGAACCGTTCAATCCGTTCGACGGCTTTCGCCGCAAGATCGTCTGGCGCAATCGTTTTCGGATGGCGAGATGCCAGGTCGCCCGCCGTGACCTTCGCAAAGTCGCCGCCTTGCTGGATGAATCGCCGCAAATCGCCGTCGGTGATGATGCCCACGAGCTTCCCGCCGGCGTCCGTCACGGTCGTCATACCCAGCTTCTTGGCGGTAATCTCCAAAATCGCAGCCGTCGCGGGCACCGCCTCGGAAACCTTCGGCACTTCGGCTCCCCCGTGCATCACGTCCTTGACCCTGACCAGCAGTCGTCTTCCGAGCGCGCCACCCGGATGAAATTGCGCAAAATCCTCCTCCTTGAAGCCGCGTTTCTGAAGCAGGACGACGGCCAATGCATCTCCCATGGCGAGGGTCGCCGTCGTACTGGCGGTGGGCGCCAATCCCAGGGGGCACGCTTCCTCGGACACCGACACATCTAGCGCGACATCGCTGTTCTTGGCCAAGGTCGAGGCCATCCGTCCCGTCATCGAGACGACCGGTATGCCCATCCGCTCGACATACGGCAGCAGTTGCAGAATTTCATGCGTCTCCCCGCTGTTGGAAATCGCGATCAGCACGTCCGCACGGCCAAGCATCCCGAGGTCGCCGTGAATGCCTTCGGCCGGATGCAGAAAAAAGGCCGGCGTGCCCGTACTGGCCATGGTCGCCGCGATTTTTTGACCGACCAGGCCGGATTTTCCCATGCCGGAAACCACCACCTTGCCTTTGCAGCGCAGCAGGACATCGACCGCCCTGTCGAATTGGACGTCCAGCCTGTCGACGAGAGCCTGCACGGCGCGCGCTTCGATTTTCAGCACGCGACGGCCTTCCGCGATGCTGCCGCCATTGGCCGCCTCCAATGGGCGGGAGGCAGTCCTGGGGCTTACTTTCGTGGATTTGCCGCGTCGCATATCCGGATCACCCGTTCAAGGAGGGATTTGAGTTGGTGGAGCGGTACCATGTTGGGCCCATCCGACAGCGCCTCATCAGGATTGGGATGAACTTCCATAAAGAATCCGTCGACGCCCGCCCCCGCCGCGGCCGAGGCAAGCGGCTCGACGAACTCACGTTGTCCGGCGGATTTCGTGCCACCGCCGCCAGGCAGCTGCACGCTGTGCGTCGCATCGAAGACGACGGGGTAGCCGAAGCTCCGCAAAATCGGGAAAGACCGCATGTCAACGACGAGGTTGTTGTAGCCGAACGAGGATCCGCGCTCGGTCAGAACGATTCGCCGGTTGCCGCTTTCCTCGACCTTTTTCACGGCATTCGACATTTCGTGCGGCGACAGAAACTGCCCTTTCTTGACGTTCACAACCTTGCCCGTCTTGGCGGCGGCGATCAGCAAATCGGTCTGGCGGCACAAAAAAGCCGGGATCTGAAGCACATCGACAACACGGCCGGCTTCCGTGGCCTGGGCCTCCGTATGCACGTCGGTCAGCACCGGGACACCGACTTCCCGCTTCACCTTGGCCAGCACGTCCAAACCCTGCGACAGTCCCGGCCCCCGGAACGACGTGATCGACGTTCTGTTCGCTTTATCGAAGGACGACTTGAATACATAGGGCATGCCCAGCGAGCGCGTGATCTCGGCAATGCGGCCCGCCGTTTCCAATGCCAGCTGCTCGCTTTCGATGACGCAGGGGCCGGCAATCAGGAACGGCCGCTGGCCGTCGCCGACGGTGAAAGCACCGATGTCCACGAGATGTGCCATAGCGGATGAGTCTAACCTGTTCACACGAGATGCTCAAACCGGAAACGATCTCATCTCCCCACCCTCGGCTCGCAGGAACGAGCCCTTGCTCAAGCAAGGCCGCAAATGAAGACAAGGCCGGAGGGATAGCTCCTCAGCTACGTTGAGGACCTTGTCGAGCCGAGCACGAAGTTGGGATCCTGTTTCAGCATCTCAGTCAGTGTCCGAGTTTCTTGCGCAAGGCCGCACCGACAAAGCCGCTGAACAATGGATGCGGACGATGCGGCCGTGAGCTGTATTCGGGATGAAACTGGGTCGCCAGGAACCAGGGATGGTCTTTGAGCTCGACGATCTCGACGAGCCGGCCGTCCGGCGAAAGGCCGCTCAGGACGAATCCCTTCGCCGTCAGCTGCTCACGATAGGCATTGTTGAATTCGAAGCGGTGCCGGTGACGTTCGCGCACTTCATCCACTCCGTACATCTTGTGCGCCAGCGTCCCTTCGCCGAGGCGGCAGAGATAGCTGCCGAGCCGCATCGTCCCGCCTTTGTCGCTCACGCCTTGCTGATCGTGCATGAGGTGAATGACGGGATGGGGCGACCGCTCGTCGAACTCGGCGCTGTTGGCGCCGGTCAGACCGGCGACGTTCCGCGCAAATTCGATGGTCGCGCATTGCATGCCGAGACAGAGGCCGAGAAAAGGCACTTGGCGCTCGCGTGCGTAGCGAATCGTGGTGATCTTCCCCTCGATGCCGCGCGCTCCAAAACCGCCGGGGATGAGAATGCCGTCCGCCTCTCTGAGAATCCGCTCCGTGCCCTGCCGTTCGATGTCTTCCGACTCGATCCAGTGGATGTTCACCCGCGTCTCATGGTCGATGCCGCCATGGACGAGCGACTCGGCCAAACTTTTGTAGCACTCCTTCAGTCCCGCGTACTTGCCCACGAGTGCCACGGCAATCTCGTGCTTGGGATGCTTGATTTTTTGGACCATCGCGTCCCACTCGCGCAGGTTCGGCGGCCCGGTCTGCAGTTTCAACTGGCGGACGATCAGTTCATCCAGGCCTTCCTTGCGGAACACGATCGGCACCTCGTAGATCGTCTCGACGTCCTTCGCCGTGATGACCGCGTCTTTTTCCACGTTGCAAAACATGGCGATCTTGGCTTTCATTTCAGGCGGAATATAGCGGTCCGTGCGGCATAACAGAATGTTCGGCTGAATACCGATTTCCCTCAGCTTGTTTACGGAATGCTGCGTCGGCTTGGTTTTCAGCTCTCCGGCCGCGCCGATGTACGGCACGAGCGTCAGGTGAACATACAGCACGTTTTCCCGGCCGACGTCGTAGGGCATCTGACGGATCGCTTCCAAAAACGGCAGACTCTCGATGTCGCCTACAGTCCCGCCGATCTCGACGATCGTCACGTCAATGCCTTGCGACACGCGCATGATGCATTGCTTGATCTCGTCGGTGATGTGGGGCACGACCTGTACCGTCCCGCCGAGGTAATCGCCGCGACGCTCTTTGGTGATGACCGAGTTGTAAATGCGCCCGGTCGTGTAATTGTTTTCCTTCGTCAATGTGAGCGACGTGTACCGCTCGTAATGGCCGAGATCGAGGTCTGTCTCCGCGCCGTCGTCGGTCACATACACTTCCCCGTGCTGGTACGGGTTCATCGTGCCGGGATCGACGTTGATGTAGGGGTCGAGCTTGAGGAACGTGATCTTGAGCCCCCGACTTTCGAGCAGATTGCCGATCGATGCCGACGCCAGCCCTTTGCCCAGGGAGGAGACGACGCCGCCGGTGACGAAGATGTATTTACCCATCATGGTCTCCCTCGATCGAGGTCGGGTGAAGGTAATCCGCATTCAGTCATAATCGGGTGGACGTTTCAAGCGCCTTCTTCACTGCCTGCCGTTGGAGACTCTCCCCTGCCGACGCAGCATCAGCGGGAGTATCGATGCGGAGGGAGGCGTGTTCGGTGTCCCAGACCCGGATCGTAATCCCATGGTCGAGAGCCCGCAATTGTTCAAGCTTTTCCGCGTCCTCCAGCATGCCGGTCGGCAGCGACGCGAGCCGCAGCAACGTCTCACGCGTATAGATGTAAACGCCCAGATGGATGTAGTGCAATCCCTTGACCGGCCGGCGATCTGGATCGTCGCGGACGAGCGGAATGGGCGCCCGCGAGAAATACAACGCACGGCCTTGCCGGTCGCTGACCACCTTGACCACGGCAGGATTCTGCAGTTCTTCGGGAGTGTGCAGCGCACGCCTGAGCGTACCCATTTCGGCGCCGGACGCGGCAAACGGTTCGATCAAATCCGTCAACAACTCGGGATCGGCGGGAATTTCGTCTCCCTGCAAATTCAAAAAAAACCGGCCTTGGCGGGATCGGGCAACGTTGGCGACCCGATCGGTTCCGCTTCGAAAATCCCCGGACGTTAATACCGCCTGTCCGCCGAACGCTTCTACGGCCTGCTGAATCCGCTCGTCGTCGGTGGCGACCACCACCTCCGACACGGCGTCGCATGCTGCCGCCCGCTCGTAGACGTGTTGAATGATCGGCTTCATGCCGAGCAAGGCAATCGGTTTGCCCGGAAACCGAGACGATCCATATCGGGCGGGAATTACCACCGTGACGTCCGACTTAGACTTCAGATGACCCTCCCTAGATGTTCAAACAGGTTGCCTAATCTCCGCCCAGCGCGTCGGAAAGCTGCTTCGTGGTGACCGTCGCCGTGCCGATCATCCCGACGACGATACCCGCCGCATGATTCGCCAACGTCGCTGCCTCGCGCATCGAGGCACCCGTCGATAGCGCCAGGGCGAGTGTGCTGACGACGGTGTCCCCCGCGCCTGTGACATCGTAGACCTGCCTCGCCTGCGCGGGGATATGCCAGGCGTTGTTGGCACCTTCAAAGAGACTCATGCCCTTCTCGCCCCGCGTGACCAAGACGGACTGGCAGCCCAACCGCTGGCGGATCGTTTCGCCGGCTTCCTGAATCGTCTGGTCGCCGTCGCCGTGCAGCCCCGCCGCCTGCGTCGCTTCCAAGTGATTGGGCGTGATCACCGTGACGCCTTTGTAGAAGCTGAAGTGTTCGACCTTGGGATCGACGATGACCGGCACCTTCCGCAACGCCGCAAGCCGGACCAGATCGGTCATGATGCCCGCGGTGACGACCCCCTTGGCGTAGTCCGAGACGATGACACAGGTCAGTTCGCGCAATCGCGACTCGACGTACCGCAAGATCCGCTTTTGCAACTGGGCCTTGAGCTCGCCTTTGCGCTCGACGTCGTAACGCACCACCTGCTGATTGTGCGCAATGACCCTTGATTTCTTGATGGTGGGGCGGTCGGCATCGGTGACAATCCCTCCGTGGCCTGCCCGCTTGCTTCCCAACTCCTTGAGCAGCTGGCGGCCGGCCTCGTCGGCCCCGATCATTCCGCAGAGATCCGCCTTGCCGCCGAGGGCGAGAATGTTGTTGAAGACGTTGGCCGCGCCGCCAAGCCGCACGGTTTCCGAGTCGACGTGCACGACCGGCACCGGCGCTTCAGGGGAGATCCGGCTGACGCGCCCCCAAATATAATGGTCGAGGATTATGTCCCCGATGACGAGCACCGAGGCTTGGGGAAATCGTTGAATGTGGCGTCGAAGGCTGCTGGGTGACGGCTTCTCCTGGCGGCTGGATGAGCCGGCTCCTATCGTCGAATCCCGCGCCGGTCTGCTTACTGAATCGCCTTGCCGAACCGCCCCCATCGAACCCACTCCTTCCATTGCCCTTGGCCGCTCCATGACCAATAAATACGGAAGGCTTTTCCACGGATCTTTTCTTCGCGAACGAATCCCCAGAACCGGCTGTCGAGACTTTGATCGCGATTGTCTCCCATCACGAAATACGAATCGGAGGGCACGGTGACGGGGCCGAAGTTGTCGCGCGGATTAATCGTTCCGTCGATCACGCCAGAATCGATCCGCTGCGTATACCCCTTGTCGTCCAGCGCCGTCCCGTTGACCAGGACGACCTTGTTCTTGATTTGAACGGTGTCCCCGGGGGTTCCCACGATGCGTTTGATGAAATCCTTTTCCTCGTCCTCGGGAAACCGGAAGACAATGATGTCCCCGCGCTGCGGTTTACCAAACTCGATGAGGGCATGGGAGGCATAGCAATTGACCGGCGGGAACGCGACCTGGAACTTGCAGTCGCTCGGCCACTGGATACCGTAGGCAAGTTTGCTGACCAGAATGTGATCGCCGATCAACAAGGTGGGAATCATCGATCCGGAGGGAATCTTGAACGCCTGCACGACGAAGACGCGAATGGCAAACGCCAGCAGCATGGCGACGATGATGGCTTCCGCATATTCGCGGAAAACGGACTTTCGGGCCGGCTGCACGCCGGACATCGCCTGTCCCGCGGCCGACTCGGGCGAGCGGGACGCCATTTCCTCGGAACTTTGGAGGTTGGGATCGACGCTCATTCCTCACCGACCTTGAGAATGGCCAGAAAGGCCTCTTGGGGCACTTCGACGCTGCCGACGGCTTTCATTCGTTTTTTGCC
The DNA here is from genome assembly GCA_046734935.1 of Nitrospirota bacterium. Classification (GTDB taxonomy): domain Bacteria; phylum Nitrospirota; class Nitrospiria; order Nitrospirales; family Nitrospiraceae; genus Nitrospira_C. The sequence goes on along the minus strand of JBKPSD010000134.1, from coordinate 3,469 downwards.
TTCTTTTTGCTTTTCCAGGAGCTTGCGCTTCCGCGTGATGTCGCCGCCGTAGCATTTGGCGGTCACATTTTTCTTCATTGCTCCGATGGTCTCGCGGGCGATGACCTTGTTGCCGATCGCCGCCTGGATGGCGATCTCAAACATCTGACGCGGGATCAGCTCCTTCATTTTCTCGGCCAGCTGTCGTCCACGCGGGTATGAACGTTCTCGATGGGTAATAAAGGAGAGCGCATCCACCGCTTCCCCGTTCAGAAGAATGTCCAGCTTGACGAGATCGGACTCCCGGTAGCCGAGCACTTCGTAATCGAGCGATGCATAGCCTTGAGTTCGCGACTTCAATTTGTCGTAAAAATCGAGGATGACTTCATTGAGGGGCATCTCGTAGCTGATCAACACACGCGTCGGATCGAGGAAGTGAATGCTGCGCTGGGTCCCGCGACGTTCCTGGCATAACTGGAGAATGGCGCCCATGTAGCGCTCGGGCGTGATCACGGTGGCAAGAATGAACGGCTCTTCGAAGCGCTCGATGCTGCTCGGAGGAGGCAACTCGGCCGGATTGTCGATTTCCAGGACTTCGCCCTTGGTCGTCGTCACCCGGTAGACCACCGTCGGTGCGGTCGTGATCAGGGTCAGACCGTATTCCCGCTCGAGGCGCTCCTGAATGATTTCCATGTGCAACAGACCCAGAAAGCCGCAGCGAAAGCCGAACCCGAGCGCCAGAGAGGTTTCCGGCTCATAGACGAACGACGAATCGTTGAGCCGGAGTTTGACGAGCGCGTCGCGCAGGTCTTCGTACTTCGACGTGTCCGTGGAATACAGGCCGCAGAAGACGAGCGGCTTTACGTCCTTATACCCGGGGAACGGGTCCGCCGTCGGCTGAACGGCATCGGTAATCGTGTCGCCTATTTTCACGTCGGCGACTTCTTTCATGTTGGCGCAGAGATAGCCGACCTCTCCGGTCAGGAGTTCCGTTTTCTTCATCCGCTTTGGGGTGAAACAGCCGACTTCCATAACCTCGAACGTCCGGCCGTTCGACATGACCTTGATTTTCATGCCGGGGCGAACGGCGCCGTCGACGATGCGGGTCAAGACGATCACTCCCTGGTAATTGTCGAACCACGAATCGAAGATCAGCGCCTTTAACGGCGCCTGGGCGTCACCGGACGGCGGCGGAATGCGCTCGATAATGGCCTCGAGCACGTCGGGAACGCCCCGCCCTTCCTTGGCGCTGATCGGAATGGCATCGCTGGCTTCCAGCATCAGTACTTCGGAAATGGAATGCTTGGTGTTCTCCACGTCCGCACTGGCTAGATCGATCTTGTTGATGACCGGGATGATCACGTGCTTGTTCGCCATCGCCAGGTTCACGTTGGCAATGGTTTGGGCCTGGACGCCCTGCGTCGCGTCGACCAGCAGCAGCGAGCCTTCGCAGGCCGCGAGGCTCCTGGAAACCTCATAGGTGAAGTCGACGTGCCCGGGCGTGTCGATGAGGTGAAGGGCGTAGCTGTTCCCGTCCTTGGCCTTGTAGCGGATCGCCACCGCATGGGCCTTGATCGTAATCCCCCGCTCGCGTTCCAGATCCATGGCATCCAGGATCTGGTCCTTGGCCTCCCGGGCCGTCACAGCGCCAGTGGCTTCGAGAAACCGGTCAGCGAGGGTTGATTTACCGTGATCGATATGGGCGATAATCGAGAAATTGCGTATGAGGCTTTGCAAATGCTAGCTCATTCATCTGTAAAATCGGTTCATTATAGTGACTGCCCCCCGGGTTGTCAAAGTAAACAGGGCCTCGTATAATCCGCGCCGCGCCCGCTCCAGCATTGCGTTTTCGCATCGCCTCGCAACTCCGATGACCAAGAAAAAAAAGGCGCCCTCGCTGGGCGACTGCGACCGGCAATACCTGTGGCATCCGTTCACCCAGATGCAGGAGTGGGCACAGGAGGAGCCTGTCATCATCGAACGAGGGAAGGGATCGTACCTCGTCGACACCGAGGGTCGAAGGTATCTCGACGGCACGTCCTCCATTTGGGTCAACCTTCACGGACACCGGCATCCGGCGCTGGACCGCGCACTCGAACGCCAGGTCAAAAAGATCGCGCATTCGACGCTCCTCGGTCTCTCGAATCCGCCGGCCATTCGTTTGGCGCGCCAGCTCGTCGGCATCGCCCCCAAAGGCCTCACTCGGGTCTTTTATTCGGACAACGGGTCGACGGCCGTTGAAGTTGCCCTCAAGATGGCGGTGCAGTACTGGCAGCAACGGCGACCGGAGGCCGGACCGAAGAACCGCTTTCTTCACTTGAACCTTGCCTATCACGGAGACACGATCGGAGCCGTCAGCGTCGGGAATATCGAGCTGTTTCATGCGCGGTTCCGGCCCTTGCTCTTTTCGACGGAAGCGGCGGATCCGCCCTACTGTTATCGCTGCCCAGCCGGGCTGACGTACCCCGCATGCCAACTGGCCTGCCTGGACCCGATCGAACGGATTTTACGGGAGCATGGACGCGAGCTCGCCGGCTTTGTCATCGAACCGTTGATCCAGGCGGCCGCGGGAATGATCACGCAACCGCCGGGATACCTCAAGCGCGTGAGGGAACTCTGTACGCGATACGACGTGCTGCTGATCGCCGACGAGGTGGCCACCGGATTCGGGCGGACGGGCAGCATGTTCGCCTGTGATCGCGAAGGCGTGACCCCCGACCTCATGGCGCTGAGCAAGGGGTTGACGGGCGGGTACCTGCCGCTCGCGGCGACCCTGACGACGGAAGAAATTTATCGGGGATTCCTAGGCAGGTACGACGAGTTCAAAACGTTTTTCCACGGCCATAGCTATACCGGCAATCCACTTGGCTGTGCGGTGGCGCTGGCCAATCTCGAGGTGTTCAGCCGCGAGCACACGCTGGCCAAGTTACAGCCGAAGATCGCGCTGCTGTCGCGATTGCTCAAGCCGCTGCTGCGACTATCCGCCGTAGGAGACATTCGGCAGCAGGGGTTTATGGTGGGTATCGAACTCGTGCGCAACCGTGAGACGCGGGAGGCCTACCCATTGGAAGCCCGTATCGGCCATCGAGTCGCACGGGAGGCCAGAACCCGTGGGCTGCTCATTCGGCCACTCGGTCACATCATCGTCTTGGTGCCGCCCTTATCCGTCAGCGTCCGCCAACTGACCCGCATGATTAACATTCTCTGCCGTTCCATACTGGCCGCCACTGAAAACTAGCCCGGCGCTACCGGCCACAACCAAGCACAAACCTCCGTTCCCACAACTAAAACACTCATATTTTCATTGCCTTGGAGCCTAATCTCCGACTGCTAGATTTCATACAGACTCGGGCCCGTTCGGAGGGTCGGCATGACGCGTTCTCTGACAATCATGCTGGTCTGTTTGACAGTGTGCCTTCCCACGCTCATTTGGGCTGGCGAAGGACCCCTGCTCTTCGAACCGTCGGTAGTCTCTACCTTTGCCTTGCCT
>JBKPSD010000133.1:0-5634 GCA_046734935.1 Nitrospirota bacterium | reverse complement strand
ATTTGATCGCTCCGAATATCCTTGACGCGGCCGGTGACACGCCGGTCGCCGGGAAGGCGGTTGTCGGTCGCCGTGCTCGTGGCTTCTTCTCTGATTGATGGACCGCGTTGCTCTTTCTGGCGGTCCGACCGTTCTTGTGCGGCAGCAAACCCATTGTCGGCCATCGCAGGAGAAAGCATGCCGGTCATCAACAGGGTCCCCAGTGATAACGTCGTTGCCGTTGTGGCGTAGTGTGTCTGATTCATTGGCACGTCCCTCCCTTAGTTGTTGAGCCCGAAAAAAACCGATCAACCGACCGTCGCGGCCTTCGGACTGCACGATACGCTGGTCAATGATTCAACGTAGCGAGGCGGGGTAGTTGATCGCGTTACTGTGGACCTTATCTCGTGCGTGCACGACTAGCTAAAGCCCCAGTTCCCTCTGGATCACAAAAAAACACGGCTTTTCTTCACCGTCAGATCGCTCACGGATTTGACGCCTGGCCGCTTGTACTTGACCTGTTCCGATGCGCCTTGAGCGCGGCCTGCACGACATGCAGAAGAAATACGGTTTGGTTCTCGTTCCATGGAGCTTCGATGGTGACAATGGAAGACGACATCAAACCTCCTGCTGTTGTGGTGTGAAGCGCCGTCATCACCGTCCCTGCCGCGGATCGTGGAGTGCGCCTGCCCCTGTCAGTCCGGCCGACGATTGCAGGGGCTGATCAGATTCGACGCCGAGGCCATAGATGCCTGCCGGACGAATGGTGATTTGACCCGAGAGATCCGGCTGCTCGTACCAGACGATCACCTGTTCCATCGTCTGGTCTCTGCGCCACCCGGCCCAGAGGGAAATAACGACTAAAAATATCAGCGCGATCGCCGTGCCCTTCTTATCGACAGTTCGACGCTTACGCACAAGGGCACGGCCGTAATGGAGAATGGCTTTCTGTTTGTCTGTCATCATCATATTCCTCATGCATGCCAGGCAGATACGTCCACCCGGAACAATCAAAGATCTTCGTCGAGAATCGTCTCGATGTATGGCTGGCGAAAAACCGCTGAGGTCAGGAATCAGTCACGCGGGAGGGAACAGGAAGCGCGATCGATGGACTCGGCGTAGCTCAGCACGTTAGAAGTCACACTAAGCGATACCAGCCTCCGAGTCAACTCCTAATCTCACCTCTGCTGGGTTCGAGAATCCTCATTGACAGGTCTCCCGTGCAGCATCTCATGCAACGGGAAGGCGACCGCAGCCGGGAGCGTCCTCTCGGGTGCCATGTGTTACCATTGACCTTCTGCGCAGGGGCAGAGGCATTGAGGTCCATCTTTAAGAGGTGACGCATGGCGGAGATTATCGATTATGACAAAGTGACGACGCTGCTGTTGCAGCATGGCGAATGGTATGAGGTGGATGCCGGGACCCTCACGCCGATTCCAGCCTCGAATTTCCTTGCCGGTCATTCCGGGTCCAATGCCTTCGCGTGGAAGAGCCGTGGCGCCAATCTTGCCTGTCCCTGCCATGCAATCGTCCTTGTCCGTTATTCGTCTTGAAGAGTCCAGCGGGAGACTGCATTGGCCCTACGGGAGGTCTATAGCGTTGATATGCCTGCCCCGCTCGCCATGTCCTTTACCGATTCCATCAAGTCTGCCCAGCGAAGAACGTTCTACAGACGAAGAAACCATTTCCTGACTTGATGGTGGAAGTGAGCGTTTGGACGTGGCCGCAGAAGGAATTGACTGAGGCCGCGCGCTAGCGGAGCTGCACCGGTTGTGGCGTCTGACCATAAGCAAGGTCTGTCGCCACTCGTGACACGTCTTCGAATGACCCCGGCGGACCAAAGCATGCTCTCCTGATCTCGCTGCCATTGTTCGCGCGATAGACCAATTCGTCGGTATCAAGATCGTACTCTGGAATGTCAGGATTTTCCCATCGGTGCACGAAGTAGTGGGCGCAGAGAGTGTACAGCCCGTGATCCTTCCGGTTGTGGCGAAGGACATATTCCGGCATGGTCTGGATGTCCAAATCGGCATGGTAATGTTGCAGCCACAGAAAATCGCCAAGAATGACCATCTTGATGAGCGGGGAGTCGGAGTAGAGCTTGAGTTTGACGGCTTTCCCGATCGCCTTGAGCCGTTTGAGCAGTTCGATGCTTTGGCGGACTTCTTCCCGAAACGTCTCGATGGTGTGCTCGGGATGGGCGATTGCCTGGATCCGCGTTGTTGCATCCTGGGAGTAGGGGTTCACCAGCAGAATTCTGGCGCCGATGCATTTTTTCAATACCGTCGATAAATCTCCCACTTGATCGACGAAGGTGCCGTGGCCGCTTGACCCGATCACCATGATCGTCCGGCCCGTGCCGTGCTTTTCCTTGAGTTTTTTGATGTGGCTTTGCGCCCGGCGGCCCCGCCGCGGGAAAAACGAGACCAGGCCGGCGCCGACGGCGACATTGGCGAGGGCTCGATCGCGCACACTCCGGTGGATGTAGTTGATGCAGATAATGAGCACCACCGCTGTGGTCATTTCCACCGCAATCAGAGAAAGCTTGTTGTCTTCTACCCGCGACCAGAACGCCAGGAAATGCCGCGCCCCGGCCGGCAGGGAAAGAGCGATCACGGCGCTCAGCGCGACGACCATAATGTGATACAGGCCTCCTGCGAGGCTCTGAAAGAACTCTCGAAATTTTGACAAGGTCTCTCTCAACAACGCGTCACCTCTAGCTGTTCGATCAGGACAAAAAAATCGCGTAAGATCCTCTGTTCATGGGAGCGGCCGCCCCCGAGCACAGGAGGTCTTACGCGATCGACTGTGACCCTAGCATGAATGCTCGTGCGAGGCAAGAAATGATGCCTTGTCGACGCACGCGACTGATATTGAGGATGGGGCTGCTGGAAGGGAGAGGCAGAGTCAACGCCTCCAAGCGTCCCTTTGCTCCGGTCGAAGAAATGTAGTAGGCTCTCTCACGTTCACGGTAAATGACCTTAGGTGGCGTGAGCTCGGTTTGGAGGTTGGCCATGCCTTGGTTCAAGCGCCTACTGCGGCAGGCCTCCTTCATCCCCGACCCCAAGTTGGCCCTCGTCTGCCATTATCTTCTTGCCCTCCCTGCGGTTGCCACTGCCCTTGGCATCAATTGGCTGGTGGCACCTCATCTGAGTCTGCTTCCTCCATTCTTGACCTTTGTCGCAGCGGTGATGTTGACGGCGTGGTACGGCGGATTCGCATCGGCGATATTTGCGACGGCTCTTTCCGGGATGGCGATCAACTACTACTTCATCCCACCGCTCCATGCTTGGAGTCTCAAGCCTGCTGATGCAGGGACCATCATATTTTTCGCCATAGAAGCGCTGGTCATGGCCTATTGCATCGATTATCTGCGACGCAACGAGGAGCGCTGGCGACGAGTCACGGTGGACCTGGAACAACAAGTCGTCACGAAGCATGGCGAACTGTCGGAGAAGGAAGAACGGCTGCGGCTGCTCATGTACGAGCTAGCCGCAACGGAAGAACGAGAACGCCGCCAGCTTGCAGCAGAACTCCACGACTATCTCGCGCAGCTTCTGATCTTGGCACGAATGAGGATCAAGCAAGCGCAACAAACGCTTTACCGTTCACCTGAAGAGAGCAACCGTTTTGTGGGACAAACGGACGAGTTGCTGCGACGGTCTGTCGACTACGTGCGCACCCTCATGGCAGAACTGTATCCGGCACATCTCCAGGAGCTCGGCCTGGCGGCGGCGTTGCGTTGGCTCGCGGAACAGATGCCGAGGCATGGACTCACCGTAGAGGTGTCGATAGGTACCGATTCATTCTCGATTTCGGATGAGGTCGCGAAATTCATCTATCTATCGGTGCGTGAGCTGCTGATGAATGTTGTCAAGCATGCGGCCGTTGCTCATGCGCAAGTGACTTTAACTATTGATGCTGATTCGTTGGTTGTCCGCGTGCAGGACAAGGGACGCGGGTTCGAGCCATTAAGACTCGTACCGACGAGCGAGGGTCAACGTTTTGGGCTAACACATGTGCGTGACCGTATTACCACCCTGGGCGGAAGGCTCCTCATCAATAGTATTCTGGGAGAAGGCACATGTACTACGATCATCGTGCCGTTACGAACGTCGCTGCAATCGGTTGCTCTCAAAGCAGCGCGTACTGATACTCGCGACCGAATCGGCGCCACGCCGGAGGAACTGGCGAATCAGGAATCGCTCCCATTTTAGGCGTGTTGCCTTGGCAAGCTCGCATTTCAGCGTGTGCTCACAGGGACGGCCAGCGAAAGCACTCGGCAACAATGGCTCCTGACACCTTTTCTTATCCGCCCCTTTTCTTATCCGGTCAGCGGGGCATTCGCTGATTTCCCTGTGCGGCCTTGTCTTTTGCCTGGAGGCCGATCCTGTCGCGAGGAGAGGTAGACACCGCACACCGTACACACTACATCTGCGGTGATCAAGGCGCCTTTACGTTCCAACTCGAAAATGCAGACGTGTTTACCGGACGGAGGTAGATCCCGCCGTTGGCCGATTAATGGAGAACCGAAAAATGGATTGTTCGACATATGGCAACCGCCCTTTCTTGATCACAATCGCTGGCGGTCGGGCCTTCCAGGAGGCCGTCGGCAGTTGTGTACGTAGGTTGTCAGAGCCTAGGCTCGTGCTGATCACGTTGCTTCAGGTATGGAACCAAGGCCACGGCCGATTTCTTGCCGGTCTATGACCTTTCCGTCGATGCCTGCTAACGCCTGGTGGATTGCGTGGTGTAATTCACCGATCGCGTTCTTCTTATCCAGGACCTCGAAGGCACCCGCCTTTTTCATGGAATACACCGTGTAATCCTTCAGCTCGCGTGTGAGTCCGACGACGGCAATCTGCGGATACTGGCTCTTGATGAGTCGGGTCGCTGCAATGCCGTCCATCTTCGGCATGACAATATCAATCACGACGACGGCCGGCTGAATCTTTGCCACACACTCAACCGCTTCGACACCATCACTCGCTTCGGCAACCACTTCCATATTGGGGTAGGCTTCCAATGCACAGCGTAAGCCCTGCCGGACCATGGCATGGTCATCGACAAGTAACACACGAATCGAGGTGCCGTTGGGATGGGCGTCCGACATTGACGACCGCCTTTCTCACAACTGTCGGCGGTCGGGCCTTCCAGGAGGCCGCAGACAACGTGTCATAAGATCTAGAGACTCCACTATGGGCGCATGGGAGGCGTAGGTCAATGTGTCCTGTATTGAACACAAGCAAATCTGAGGGCACTTTTAGGGGAAACGCTAGGACCGAAATACGCGAGTGATCGGGAATCGATAGAAAAACGCTGGCTGACCCCAATTACGGCACGCGAAGGGCCTTGGGGTTGGGCGTTGGGCAACGCGCTCCCGTTTTAGGATGCGTTCCTAAAACGGGAGCACCGTTCCTGTTAGGGCTGCATCGGCGCGGCTTGAGACGTGGCCGGCTGAACCGCTACTGGTTGCTTCGGCGCGGCTTGGGGCGCGGCCGGCTGAACCGCTACTGGTTGTATCGGCGCGGCTTGAGGCGTGGCGGGTTGAACCGCTGCTGGTTGCATGGGAGCCGGCTTGGCAGGCGGTTTTGCCATGATTCCAGCTTCGTATTCCTGCTCCGATATTTCCTTCACCTCGGAAGACTGCAACGT
>JBKPSD010000132.1:0-24657 GCA_046734935.1 Nitrospirota bacterium | reverse complement strand
GGCTGCAGGCTGCGAAGGTTGTGTTCGCGGCCGCCGGCAATGCGGATTTCCGTGCGGGGATGAACGAATCGAAAGAGGCACAACACCTTGAGGCAGCGCTGAGGCGTAAGGTGGTCGCAGCCTTCGAGAGGTGTGCCGGTCACAGGATGCAGGGTGTTCACTGGGATCGAATCCGGTTTGACCTCCCGCAGCGCCATGGCCAGATCAATGAGGTCATCATCGGCCTCACCCATGCCCACGATGCCTCCTGAGCAGATTTCGAGTCCGGCCGCCCGCGCGTTGCGTATGGTGGCTAGACGATCGTCAAAGGTGTGCGTGGTGCAGATTGAGCCGTGAAACGCTTCGCTGGTGTTCAGGTTGTGGTTGACGCGATCAACGCCTGCTGCCTTTAGCCGCATCGCTTGCGCCTCGTTCATCAATCCCAATGAGCAGCAGATTTGAATTGGAAGTTCGCCCTTGATGGCGCGCACCGCGCCGGCGATCGCTTCGATCTCGCGATCCAACGGACTGCGTCCACTGATGACGATACAATAGCGCTGCGCCTTTGAGGCCGCGGCCCGGCGCGCGCCTTCGATCATCTGGCTTTGCGGCACGAGGTTATATCGGTCGATGGCCGCCGTGGACACTGCGGACTGCGAGCAATAGTGGCAATCCTCCTGACAGGCGCCGCTCTTGGCGTTCTGCAGCATTTGGAGACGCACGGTCTTGCCGAAATACCGGGCGCGTACGGTGAAGGCTGCGTGGAGGAGGGCGAGCAGATCTGCGTCGGGAGCCTTCAGCACATCGTGGCATTCCGCGCGGGTGAGGATCTCGTCGTCCAGGGCTTTCCGCGCGAACACCGCGTAATCCATCGTGGCTCTCCTGTCAGAACAGTCAATAGGGGCGCTTACGTCGCCGGACGTTGCCCGGAGTCGCTCGCGTCCCGCGAAGCTACACGGTTTCGAATGGAGAAGCAATGCCTTGATACGGAATCGTGCGGCCGGCCACGGAGGCGCTGTCGCGGGTGCCTGAAGGACCGCCTTCCAGCCAAGGAAGAGCGACGAAGGTATTCCAATTGCCGCACCGGCGGCAACGTCCCGACCATTCCGTGGTGTCCTGTTGACAGGCGGTGCACACGTACGGGACGACGACACGCTTCTTGAACTGCAGGGCTTTCTTGAGTTCGACGACCGCTTGCTCCATGTGCTGTTTGCGCAGGAACAGGTTCGCCATGATCTTGTGGTAATCCACGAGCTGATCCTGCGGGCCTTCAACCGTCGACAGGATATCGAACGCTTCGTCGACCATTTCCAGCCTGTAGTAGAGTTTGCCGAGGTAGAATTGAAGCACGGCGTTGTGAGGATCCTGCTGCAACGCCTCCTGGTAGATCCGGATGATTTCACTCGGCTCGCCCTGTTCCAAGAACAACTCCTCCAGCCGGTGAAGGATGATGACATTGCGCGTCTTGGCATAGACTTTTTTGAGGATTTCGACGGCGTCTTTAGTCTTGCCCTCCCGAATCAACACCTCGCCCAAGCCGATGTACGCGGGGAGAAACGTACGGTCTTTTTTGATGGCGCCACGGAAATAGCGCCTCGCCTTGTCCGCATGCCCCCGTTCGAGCAGTTGCCGTCCGACTTCATACATGCAGCCGGTGAGCAGCTGGGCTTCGGCCCGCCGCTCGGCTTCCGGCAGATTCGCTTTGGTCATGCGGTGCTGGATTTCAAGCGCGTCGCTCCACTTTTCCAAGCGGATCAGCAAGTCGCGCTTCCGTGTGAGGCCGGTCAGGTTGTCGGGCTCGATCCGGAGGATCTTCTGCAGCGTCTGCAGCGCGTCCTCATACCGTTTGGCTCCCTCGAGGTCCTTCGACAGCTCCAGGAGAATTTCGATGCTCCGGTCGTCGATGCGCTGAGCGTTTTGGTGCAGCCGGATGGCTTCGGCAAAATTGCTCTCCGACCGGTAGATGTTTCCCAGCCAGAGCAGTGAATCGACACGGTTCGGATCGATCGAAAGCGCCTTTTCAAACAAACCGACTGCGTCGCTCGTTCTCTTCGACATGAAGGCATGGGTGCCTTCGCGGTGAAGGGCATCGACCTTCTCCTTGCGGCGCTGAAGGCGGGTACTCCGCCAATTGCCGATCACGTGCACCGTTTGCCGCATGCCGACGGCCAGGGCGACGAGGACGGCGCCGACGGCCATGGAGAACACGACTAGCGTGACGGCGCTCAAGTCGAACCGCGTCGAAGGGCCGGTGTGGACGCTGATGGTGCCGGGATTGAGCTCGCGAAAATAGCTGTAGACGAAGATGCCTGCACTGATCAGGAAAATTGTGGAGAGCAGCCTGAGCATGACGCTACGCTCGTTTGGCGGTGTGTACTCGCGTTCGGGAAACCGGCTTCGATGCAGCGATGGGCGGCGGGGTATACCCCGGAATAGCGACGCGCCGTGCGTCCGCCCACAAGCGTTCCAGGCCGTAATGGTGACGGGCATCCTGGCGGAAAACATGGACGACGACATCGCCGAAATCCATGAGGACCCATTGGGAGGATGCCTTCCCTTCGATGCTCAACGCACCGGCCCCCGATTGGGACAGTACGCCATCGACATGATCGGCGATCGCTCTCGTTTGCCGGTCTGAGTCGGCGGACCCCAAGACCAGATAATCGGCGACGGAGGTCAGTTTCGCAACGTGGAGGATGAGGACGTCCGTGGCCTTTTTGTCGAGCATGGCCCTCGCAACGGCAAGGGCTGTGGCCTTCGATGTTCGTGCGATCGGCGTCCTCTTAATAGATATGATGTTGAAGTATATAGGATTCCACCGCAGGCGGCAACAGATTTGCCGTGGAGGCTCCACGTGCGATTCTCCCGCGGATGTCGGATGCCGACACGGTGCTCGGAGCCACCCGAAGGCAAATGAGCGACTGCAAGCCGATCGGAACGTCGAGCCGCACCGCGCGTCCTTGGTCCAAATCCGTGAGCGATGCCTGAGGCAACCGGGGGATCAGCGGCAGCGTGGAGAGCGCCTGGAACGACAGGCCGGGACGTGAGAGGACGACAAAAGAGCAGAGTGTGAGCAGCGTTTCGGGCTCGCGCCAGGTCGGGAATTCCAGGAAGGCATCGAGTCCGATGAGGAAATGCAGCCTCGTTTCGTTGCCGTATTCTTGCTGCAAGAGCCGGACGGTGTCGATCGAGTACGACTTGCCTGACCGCCGGACTTCCACATCGGAAATCGCGAGGTGTGGATCCGATGCAAGGGCCAGGCGAACCATCTCGTAACGGTCTTTGGCGGAGGCGAGACCGTTTGAGGGCTTGTGCGGCGGATCGCCGCTCGGGATCATGACCACGCGGTCAAGCGCGAGCATCTCGCGCGCCTGGCGCGCAATCGCCAGATGGGCGTTGTGAATGGGATTGAACGTTCCGCCCAGCAAGCCGATACGCGACGACACGCATACCTCGCACCCGGCATGGCTCAAAGGATGACAAGATTGTCGCGATGGACGACTTCCTCGTACTCCTGCGGGCCGAGGCGTTGTTGAATCTCGGCGGTCCTGAGGCCTTTGATCTTCATCAACGTATCCGAAGAACAATTTACCAGGCCTCTGGCAAACTCCTTACCGTCCGGGTCGAGGCAGCTGATCGCATCGCCGGCCTCAAACGAGCCCGTGACCGCAACAATGCCCGAGGCCAACAAACTTTTGCCGCGCTTCGTCAGGGCCTCGACGGCGCCTTGATCCAACGAAATCGCTCCCCGGGCCCTCAACGTGTAGCCGATCCAATGCTTGCGGCTGTTCATCCTGCGCGCCTTTGCAAGAAACAGGCTCCCGCCGGGATTACTGCCGGACAGGATCTGTGGCAACAGGCCGCCGGTCTGACCATTCATGATCAGCGTGGCCACCCCGAATTCGCCGACTTTTTTAGCCGCCCGCACCTTCGTCGCCATGCCTCCCGTGCTGCCGAACGTGGTCGCAATGCCGGCCCGTCGTTCGATGTCTTCGGTAATGTCGGGGATCAACGGAATCAGATCGGCTGACGGGTTTTTCCGCGGGTCCTCAGTAAACAACCCGTCGATGTCGGACAAAATTACGAGAAGATCGGCATCCACTAAATGTGCGACTTCGGCGGCCAGCGTATCGTTGTCGCCGACTCGAATTTCATCGACGGCTACCGTGTCGTTTTCATTGATGATCGGAATGACCCCAAACTCGATCAGAGCGGCCAGCGTATGCCGGGCGTTTAAAAATCTCCGCCGGTCGGCCAGATCCTGATGCGTAAGGAGGATCTGCGCCACCTTGAGGCCGAGGCGTTCAAAGGATTTTTCGTACGCCCACATCAGCCGGCTTTGTCCGACCGCCGCGGCCGCCTGTTTTACGGGGAGACTTTTGGGATATTCCTTGAGAGACAGCTTCTTGATGCCGGAGACGATTGCGCCGGAGGAAACCACGAGGAGTTCACGGCCGGCTGAACGGAGTGCGGCCAGATCGTCCGCCAGGCGGTCGATGCGTTCGGGTTCGAGACCGGCCTCGCGAGACGACACGAGGCTGCTCCCGATTTTTACCACGATCCGCTTGGCCTGTTTTAGGACTTCGTCTCGCATGCGGTGGCTCGAAGCTGTTCAATTCGCTGACCGACGAACGTGACCAGTTCCGTCAGCCCTGCCCTCGTGGCCGAGGACACCGGCAGACAAGGAAACTTTCGGCGGCGGCAAAACGCCTGAAGCGCCTCAAGGCGCTCGCTGTTCCCTGCCGCGTCGGTTTTCGTCGGGACAACGACAAACGGACGGTTCGCGAGCGCCGGGTCGTAGGCTGTGAGTTCCTGACGCATGATCTCGAAGCTTGCGACAGGATCTTCGACGGCCGCTTCGGAAATGTCGATTAAATGAAGCAATAGGGATGTGCGCTCCACGTGGCGGAGAAACTGAATGCCCAGTCCCTTGCCTTCGTGGGCGCCTTCAATCAGTCCGGGGATGTCGGCGACGACGAAGCTGCGGTCCTCGCCATACCGTACGACGCCGAGGTTCGGCACGAGTGTGGTGAAGGGGTAGTCGGCGATCTTCGGTCGCGCGGCCGAAATTGCAGAGATCAAGGTGGATTTGCCGGCGTTGGGAAATCCGATCAGGCCGATATCCGCCAGCAGTTTGAGCTCAAGCCGGAGCTCGTGCTCCTCTCCCGCTGTCCCGCGTTCACAATGAGTCGGTACGCGATTCGTCGAGGTCGCGAAGTGGCTGTTGCCTCGGCCGCCCTTGCCGCCGCGAGCGATTACGACCGAGTCTCCGTCGGCGGTCAGGTCAGCGAGAGGCTGGCTGGTGTTGAGGTCGTAGATGATGGTCCCGACCGGCAAGAGCACTTCGACGGATTTTCCCCGCCGTCCGGTGCAATTGGAGCCGCCGCCAGGCTTTCCGTCCTCTGCCTCGTAATGCCGCTGGTAGCGAAGGTCCAGCAGCGTCGCCAGGCGTTGGGAGGCGGTGAAGACGACGTCGCCTCCATCGCCGCCATCACCGCCGTCAGGCCCCCCGCGCGGCACGAACATCTCGCGGCGGAAGCTGCGGCTGCCGTCCCCTCCGCGGCCGGCTTTGACGGTAATGGAGACCTCATCGACAAACATTGGGTGTACTCAAGCGACAACCATGCGGTTGGGCAGTCGTCATGGCGGGAAACCCTCCATGGCCGCAATGACCCGTCAGAGGACTGCGTGTTGACTCAGGAGAAAGAGAAACGCGGTGATTACGACGCCGCGGGCACCGGGTAGACACTGACTTTCTGTCGAGCGCGTCCGCCCTCGAATTTGACGACTCCCGTGACGCGGGCGAAAAGAGTATGGTCCTTGCCGAGGCCGACGTTGAAGCCGGGGAAGAACTTCGTTCCTCGCTGGCGGACAATGATGGCGCCAGCCTTCACGGTTTCACCGCCGTACGCTTTGACACCGAGGTATTGGGGATTGCTGTCCCGCCCGTTTCGTGAGGATCCGCCGCCTTTATTCGTCGCCATGATTGCCTCTATTCAGCCCTGGTACTCTTCTGTAGTTAAGCCGTTTCAATTGCCGTAATCCGCAGCTTCGTGAAGCCTTGGCGATGGCCCTTGGTGCGCCGGTAGTTCTTGCGCCGTTGCTTCTTGAACACGATAATCGAGCGTGTCCGCCCTTGATCGATGATCTCCGCCGTGACCTTCGCACCCTTGACCAGGGGTTGACCGACCTGGACGCCCTTGTCGCCGTGGACGAGCCGCACGTCGCTCAATTCCACTGTGCCGCCGATGTCGCCGGCGAGGCTTTCGACCTGAAGGAGGGAGCCGTTCTCGACCCGGTATTGCTTGCCGCCTGTTTCCACGATTGCGTACATGAATGCTTCCTCCGTGACAGAACGTCGTTATGTATCACAGTGATTTCAAAAGTGTCAAGGAATCGACGAGCATGGTGGGATCTTCAACCCCCTGTAAGTAGGCTATATTTTGCGTGCATGTGGACGTAGGCTGAGTGCATGAAGGTCACACCAAAGTCCTCCTCCCGGCGTATAAGGTTTGTCGTCAGGCCCTATCGCCGGATTCCGACCTGGTACAGCATCTATTACATGAGCGGCAGCGTGATCGGAAAAGGCGTTGTAAAGAATTTGAGCCGTGGAGGGTTACGGGTGCTGGGGGATCACTGCCTGCTGTCCGGCACCGAAGTCACGGTGCGGTTGAGCCTCGGAGAGATGGATCCGCCGCTTGAGATTGCCCGAGCCTCAGTGCGGTGGACCGATCAGCACGAGTTCGGATTGCGCATCGAACATGTGACGCCTCACGCCGCGCATCGTCTTGCCGCTCTCATCACCGCTGATATCGGCCTGCAGCACCGCAATGCACGATAATGCGTTGCCTTTTCGGGGTCGCGCCAGCGACCGGTTTGCTTGACCCTTCTTCAAAACCGCTGCTATAGTCCGTTCGATCATGAACCCACAAGGCAAAATCTGGATGGATGGTTCGTTCGTCGACTGGGCGGACGCGAACGTCCATATCCTGACGCATTCCTTGCACTATGGGCTGGCCGCCTTTGAGGGCATTCGGTGCTACAAGGGCAAGTCAGGGTCTGCCATTTTCAAATTACACGAGCATGTGGACCGACTGTTCGACTCGGCGCACATCGGTATGATGACCATTCCCTACGAAAAGAAGCAGGTTGCGGAAGCGATCGTCGACACGGTGCGGATCAACAAGCTCGACGCCTGTTACATCCGGCCGCTCGTGTACATAGGGTACGGCGCCATGGGTGTCTACCCCGGTGACAATCCCATCAAACTCGCGGTTGCCGCGTGGAAGTGGGGATCCTATCTGGGTGACGATGCGCTGGCGAACGGCATGCGCGCGTGCGTGTCCTCGTTCACAAGGCACCACGTCAACGTGTCGATGACCAGGGGAAAGATTTCCGGGTATTACGTCAATTCGATTCTCGCCAAACGCGAAGCCAAAGCGGACGGCTACGATGAAGCCATCCTTCTTGACCCCGAAGGGTACGTGTCCGAAGGCACCGGGGAAAACATCTTCATCGTCCGAAAAGGCCGCCTGAAAACGACTCCCTTGACCTCCATTCTTGAAGGGATTACGCGCAATGCGGTGATTGACCTCGCCCGCGAACAAGCCATCGTGGTGGCTGAAGAGCGGTTTACGCGCGACGAAATGTACATTGCCGACGAAGTGTTCGTCACTGGCACCGCCGCCGAATTGACACCCGTCAGGGAAATCGACAATCGCCGCATCGGAGCCGGTAAGCCAGGGCCGGTCACCACCGCCTTACAGAAGCGTTTCTTTTCCGTCGTGCGGGGGGAGGACCCTTCCCACGACTCCTGGCTCACCCGCGTATAATGAGACGCTGAAAAATCCTTTCGGCGTCGTTCTCGCGTCATTTAGAGGCTCCACGTACGAGAAAACGTACGCGTCGCCTCTGCATTCGCTGCGGCCTGGCCGGAAGGCTTGTTGAGCGTCTCCTTGGTTCAGACATAAGGCACACTTTGCGTGCCTGGCTCAATCTGAGCGGTGTCATAAACCAGCACAAATTAGCGGACAATGGTTAGACTAGTGCGAAGCGGCGGGATCGCTTGAGGAGTGTGAATCTGAGGCCGGCTTCTCGGTTGGCGGAGCCGCCGGAGCGGGCTCTGAGGTCTCTTTTTTCTTCAGGTCGATCACGGTCGAGGAAAACGTTCGCTCCTTGGCGAGAATCGCCAGACTCAGCGAGGTCACCATGAACACGACGGCGACCACGACGGTGAACTTGCTGAGAAAGTTCGCCGGTCCACGGCTTCCGAACACTGTCTGGCTCGAGCCGCCGAACGCCGCGCCAATTTCCGCGCCTTTTCCCGATTGCAGAAGAATAGCGCCGATCATCAGAAAGCAGGCGATGATGTGGATGATGATCACAAGCGTGTGCATGGTTAGTGGACCGGTCTGTTCTTTGCGGCGAGCGCGATTGTAGCAAAGGACTCTGTCTTCAAACAAGCCCCGCCGACGAGCGCGCCGTCGATGTCCGGCTCGTTCAGGAGCGATGCGGCATTCTGCGGCGTCACACTCCCTCCGTAGAGAATCCTGAGCCGCGCCGCTGTATCGGGCTTCCAGCGTACGGCGACGCGGGCGCGGATGGCGCGATGCACTTCCACGGCCTGTTCGGTCGTCGCGGCCCGGCCGGTCCCGATGGCCCAGACCGGTTCATACGCTATGGTGACGGCGGCCAACTGTTCGGTGTTCAAGTCCGCGAGACCGGCGTCCATCTGACCGATTACGACCGCCTCGGTTTGTCCCGTTTCACGCTGGTCGAGCGATTCGCCCACACAAAGGATCGGTCGAAGGCCGTTGGCCAAGGCAGACAGGACTTTCCTATGTATGTCTTCGTCGCCCTCGCCGAACAGCGTTCGTCGCTCAGAATGACCGAGGATGACATAGGTGCAGCTCAGATCACGCAGCATCGGGCCGGAGATCTCCCCCGTGAAAGCGCCTTGCGCTTCCCAATGCATGTTTTGAGCGCCCAACCCGATATGCGATTTGGCGCCCAACGCCGCGCGCACCGATTCTAATGCGGTGAACGGCGGAGCCACGACAAATTCTACGGTCTTATCCTGGGGAAGCGCAGCCGTCAACTCGCGCACGAACCCGGCGGCCTCTGAGGCCGTCTTGTTCATTTTCCAGTTTCCGACGATGAGCGTGGTGCGCACAGGTTGCTGATTCGCTAGTCTTTTCGCTCAGGGAGGGCGACCAGGCCGGGCAGCGGTTTCCCTTCCAGTAACTCGAGGGCCGCGCCGCCGCCAGTCGAAATAAAGGAAATATTTTCCGATTCGCCGGCTCGATGGATGGCCATGGCGGTCTCACCTCCGCCGACGATGGTGAGCGCGTAGGCGTCGGCGATCGCATGAGCGACCGAAAGCGTGCCGCGGGCAAAGGCATCGACTTCGAAGACTCCCATCGGGCCGTTCCACAAAATGGTCTTCGCGTTCTGCACCGCTTCGCCGAACAGCTTGACCGAGGCGGGACCGATGTCGAGGGCATACCAGCCTTTCGGGATTTCCTGAACGGGGACGATCTTCGTTTCCGCCCCGGGTTCCCGGCTGGCCGCTACGACGCAATCGACCGGCAGATAGAATTTCACGCCGCGCGAGAACGCGTGGTCCTCGATGCCTTTCGCAAAATCCAGCATGTCGTTTTCCACCAGCGAGTTGCCGATTTCGAGTCCTTTCGCTTTCAAGAACGTGAAGGCCATGCCTCCCCCGATGATGACCTTGTCCACGCGCTTGCCCAGGTTTTCGATGACGCCAATTTTGCCCGAGACTTTGGCGCCGCCGAGAATGGCGACAAACGGCCGCACGGGATTTTCGACCGCGCCTTCGAGATATTCGATTTCCTTCTTGAGGAGAAAACCTGCGGCCGCGACGGGCACGTACTTGGTAATCCCGACGGTGGACGCATGAGCCCTGTGCGCGGCTCCGAAGGCATCGTTGATATAGACGTCCCCCAGGGCGGCCAACGATTTGGAAAAGCCCTCGTCGTTCTTTTCCTCCCCGGGATGGAACCGGAGGTTTTCGAGCAGCATGACGTCGCCGGGTTTCATCTTGGCGACGAGACTCTCAATGTTCGGGCCGATGCAGTCAGGCGCGAAGATGACGTCTTTGCCGAGCAGCCGCCCCAGCCGTTTGGCGACCGGAGCGAGACTGAACTTCGGATCGAATTTGCCCTTGGGGCGTCCCAGATGCGAGCAGAGGATCGCTTTGCCGCCGTCGTCCACCACCCGGTTGATGGTCGGAAGCGTCGACCGGATCCGTGTATCGTCGGTGATCTGCAGCGAATCGTCGAGCGGAACATTGAAGTCGGCGCGGATAATGACCCGCTTCCCGGACAACGAGATGTCGTCGATCGTCTGCTTATGCAAGTTCATGAACGATCCTCTGGGTCAGCATGGAGCAGGCTGACGAATGACGCGGGAAGGTGACGGTTCACCGGCCTCGGGATTTGGCCGCCAGGACCTTGATCAGGTCCCGAACGCGGCATGAATAACCCCATTCGTTGTCGTACCAGGCCGTGACCTTGACGAGCCGTTTGTCGATGACCGTCGTCAATGGCGCGTCGACGGTGGCGGAATGATCGTCGCCCTTTTGATCGATCGAGACGATGGGATCTTCCGAGTACTGCAGGATGCCCTTCAAGGCGCCGTTCGCGGCCTTGCGGAATGCATCGTTGACCGCGGCCACATCGCAGTCCTTTTCGGTTTCCACCGTGAGATCGACCAAGGACACGTTCGGGGTCGGGACGCGGATCGCGAGCCCGTCCATCTTGCCCTTCAACTGCGGGAGGACGAGATGCAAGGCTTTTGCCGCGCCGGTGCTCGTAGGAATCATCGACATGCCGGCAGCCCGGGCGCGCCGCAGGTCTTTGTGCGGAAGGTCCAGCAGTTGCTGATCGTTGGTGTATGAGTGAATCGTCGTCATCACACCATGCTTGATGCCGAACGTCTCCAGGAGGACTTTGGCGACCGGCGCCAGGCAATTGGTCGTGCACGAGGCATTCGACACGATGTGATGCGCTTTAGGATCGAACTTGTCTTCATTGACGCCCAAGACGATGGTGACATCGGGATCCTTGGCCGGAGCCGAAATAATCACTTGCTTGGCGCCCGCCGAGAGGTGCTTGCCCGCGCCTTCGCGATCCGTAAACCTTCCGGTCGATTCGATGACGACCTCGACGTTCAGATCTTTCCAGGGCAACTCCTTCGGGTCCTTCACAGCGAGAACTTTGATCGGTTTCCCGTCGACCAGGATCTGGTCGTCCTTGGCTTCGACGCTCCCTTTGAGCGTGCCGTGCACCGAGTCGTACTTGAGCAAATAGGCCAGCGTCTTGGCGTCAGTGAGGTCGTTGATCGCGACAAACTGCAATTCCGGATCGCCCAATGAGGCACGCAAGACGTTGCGGCCGATGCGTCCGAATCCATTGATACCGACTTTGATAGGCATGTGGAGTTGTCCCTCCAAAAAGTTGCGGCGTTTTGCCGTCGCAACGATGGCGATAGTATCGGCGGCCGCCCCTCTGAGTCAAGCGATACCAAAGAGGTAACCCCGCGTCGTCTTGGCGTTTTCCGACACTGGCTCTATGTGCGGGGCATCGACCGCCCTGCGGTCGTTTCTGGGCGTTGGTTGCGCGCCGGATCGCCGGTTCGCTACAGTTTTCAATCGATCACCCACCGTGGAGGTTCTGTTGCTGGATCACACGACGAAAGCGTTGGAATGGGAAAAGCTCCTCGCCGTGCTCTCGACCCATGCGAGTTCGGCAAAAGGGGCCGGCCTGCTGCAATCGGGCGCGCTGACGAGCGATGTGGTGGAAGCGCGCCGGCTTCAGCAGCTGACGACGGAAATGAGCCGGTTTCAGGACGGGACCGATCCGATGCCTACACTGGCGTTTCCTGACATCGAAGAAGCCCTCGGACGGGCCGTCAAGGGAGCGGTGCTCGAAACGCACGAGCTGCGCGATCATGCCATCGTGCTTGCCCTTTGGGACGACGTTCAACGTCATCTTGGGCGGCATCCGCAGGAGGCTCCGGCGCTGGCGATCGTGGCATCAGCGCTGGCAGCCGGCCATGAATTGCGCGGCATCAAGGCTTCGTTGGACGCCTCGATCCAGCCCGATGGATCCATCCGGGACTCCGCAACGCCCGAACTCCGCCGGCTCACCCACCATGCCAACGACCTCAAGCAGCAAATCCGTCATCGCCTCGAAGACATTCTGCAGTCGAAACGCTACGAGGACGCTCTTCAAGAACGGTACTTCGCCGAGCGCGAGGGCCGCTATGTGGTGCCCATCAAGATCGACATGCAGGGACGTGTGCCCGGCATTGTCCACGATGTGTCCGCCAGCGGCGCCACCGTCTTTGTCGAGCCTCGGGAGTTGGTCGATCTGAACAATGCGATCAAGGTGGCCGATCGCGAAATCGATCGTGAGGTCATGCGGATTCTTCGTGATCTCTCCGGCCGTCTTGCCGAGAAAGCTGCAATCATTCTCGCCGGCCTGGACGCCCTCGCGGAATTGGATGCCATCGCTGCGCGGGCCGCCTTCGCGCGCCGGTTACACGCGAGCCCGGTGGTGCTCAACGATGAGGGGCGCATCCGGCTGACGCAAGCAAGGCATCCGCTCCTGGTCCTCACAAAACCGCACGTCGTGCCCAACGACCTCGTGGTCGATGACGAAGTGCGGGTGCTGGTGATTTCTGGCCCGAATACCGGCGGCAAGACCGTCACGCTGAAAATCCTCGGCTTGTTCGCGCTCATGGTCAGGACGGGAATGCACCTGCCTTGCGAGCGTGGGTCCGAAATGGCGGTCTTCCCGGATCTGTTTGCGGACATCGGCGATGCGCAAGACCTCGGCCGTGATCTGTCCAGCTTCTCAGCCCATATGACCCAAATGGTGCACCTGATGAAACGCACCGCGAGCGGACACCAGGTTCTGGTGCTGCTCGATGAGCCCGTCACGTCGACGGATCCGACCGAGGGTGCGGCGCTTGCCGAGGCATTGCTGTGCCGCCTTGCCGCGTTGGGGATGAAGGTCATAGCGACGACCCATTACCGTTCGCTGAAAATCCTGGCGCAGACGACGTCCGGGTTTGCGAACGCCAGCGTTGGATTTGATATGGCGACGCTTTCGCCGACCTACCGCTTGTTCATGGGAGTGCCCGGCGGTTCCTCGGCCATCGACATCGCCGGGCGCCTGGGAATGGAGCCGGCGGTGCTCGAGAACGCGAGACAGAAACTGCATTCGCAGGATCGGAAGTTCGAGGAGGTCCTCGGTGACCTGCAAGCGAAGCAACGCCAGTTGACCGTCGATCTCGCAGGCGCCATGGAGGCGAGGGCGGAAGCCGATGCCGCGGCCGCACAAGCACGAGCACAGCTGGCGAAACTCGAAGCGACGGAGCGGGAAGAGCGTAAGGGGATGAGGAAACGACTACAAGAACAGTTCAGCCGGGCCCGTGCTGAAGTGCAGGCGACTGTTGATGAGGTCAAGCGGGAGCAAAAGCTCGTCAAGGCGAAGGAAGCGAAGCAGCGGCTCGTGGAACTCGAAGCGCGAGC
The DNA here is from genome assembly GCA_046734935.1 of Nitrospirota bacterium. Lineage (GTDB taxonomy): Bacteria > Nitrospirota > Nitrospiria > Nitrospirales > Nitrospiraceae > Nitrospira_C. Next base: position 11,117 of record JBKPSD010000132.1, on the reverse strand, counting down.
AACCGCCAATATGGCGCCGCAGGTTGATCACATTCCGGTCGAACAGCTGAAGCCCGGTGACGAAGTCGAAATCGGAGGTTTGGGCATGAAGGGCACTCTTTTGGAGGCGCCCTCGGGCAAAAAGCGTGTTCGTGTAAAGGTCGGGGAGGGGGAACTGGTGGCGACCGTGGCTAATCTCGTGAGCGTCGGGCGGCGCTCGCCACCGGCCGCGGGCCACGTCCTGGCGCCCCCGGCGCCGGCATCGAGGACCCCAACTCGCTCGTACTATGCCGAAGAGCATAGAGTGGTGGACGTTCGCGGCCATGCGGCGGATGAAGCGTTGGATCAGGTGACCGCGGCGTTGGATCGCGCTACACTCGAAGGGGCACCCTCTCTCCGGATTATCCACGGTCATGGAACCGGCAAGCTCAAGGCGGCGCTGCGCACGTATCTGCGGGACTCGCCATATGTGGCGCAAGCCCGGCCGGGCGACCGAGCGGAGGGCGGCGACGGAGTGACGATCGTGACGATACGATAGCCCGGTCGGTGCGGTGGGGACTCCGTCTTCGTCGCTTACGAGATGCGGTACTTGGCCATGCGGTAGCGAAGCGTATTTCGCGTGATCTTGAGCAGACGGCTGGCTTCCGAGACGTTGCCGGCCGCCTTCAGGAGAGCTTCTTCCAGTATCTTTTTCTCCATCTCCTGAAACGAAAGCCCGAACGCGAGCAGCGAGGTTTTTTCTGCGGCAGGGCTCGATGCCGCCGCTTTCGTCGCGCGAAACGTGGGCGGCAAGTGGTCGGGTTCGATGATCGGGTTCTTGCAGGTGATCGTCAATCCCTCGGCCACATTGTGCAGTTCTCGCACGTTGCCCGGCCAATCATGACGTTCGAGAAGGACGAGCGCCTCGGGGGCAATGCCCTGAATTCGGCTCCCACGGTGTTTCCGCGCCTGCTCGAAGAACGTCGCGAGGATGGGTTTGATATCTTCAGGCCGTTCACGAAGCGGCGGCAGGCGGAGTTGATAGACGTTCAATCGATAAAAGAGGTCGAGCCGGAAGCGTCCGGCTTTGATCTGGGCGGGGAGATCTTCATTTGTCGCAGCGATCACACGGATATTCACTTTGATGCTGTGGGTATCCCCGAGAGGGTCGACGACGTGGTCTTCCAGGACGCGAAGCAGCTTGACCTGCGCGGAAGGGCTCATCTCGCCAATCTCATCCAAAAAGAGCGTCCCGCCCGCTGCGAGCTGGAATTTGCCCGGCTTTGTTTGTTTTGCATCGGTGAAGGCGCCGCGTTGATAGCCGAAGAGTTCCGACTCAAGCAGCGGCTCCGGTATGCCCGCGCAGTTCACCGCCACAAATGGTCCCTTTGCCCGCGGGCTCGCCGCGTGGATTGCCCGCGCGACCAACTCCTTGCCGGTGCCGCTCTCGCCGGTGATGAGCACGGTGGCATCGGTGGCCGCGACTTCCGCGGCCAGATGTTTTACCAATTGCATCTGCGGGGAGACGCTGATGATGTGGTTGAAACCCTGGTGCTCCTCTTGAGCCGAATCGGCCTGCCGGTGTTTCGTCTGACAAGCTCGAAGCGACGTCTTGATCATATCGGCTGTGACGGGCTTCGGCAGGTAATCTGCCGCCCCTGCCTGAAGAGCATCGACCGCGGCTCGCGCCCTGTCCGATTCGCCCAGCACAATGACGGGGGTCGCACCCTCCGCCCGCCGCGCTTGGGCAAGGAGAGACGCGCGCACGCCCGGTCCCAGACCGTCGTCGCAGACGACTACCGACAGGTCCTGCCGCTCGGCCAGCAGTCGGACGCCAGCCTCACTGGTGGTTGCAACGATGAGATTCGCAGCCTGATTGGCGAGTGCCGCTTCGAGAGCCGTTCTCGAGGCAGGGTCGGACGATATGAGTGCGACGATCGTGGCGTGCATAGGAGCGCTCCTTAGACAGGCTCCACCGCGAACCGCCGGAGGACTGCAGGTAGCCTACTCCTATTCGGACGCTGATGGAAGGGGCGCGCTCGACTGACCGGGTAAGCGGTCTGTGCTAAGTAAACGCTGTTACTCGTTTTGCATAGCGATTTCGACATTGCGCCGTAAACCACGAAGCGTGGCCCTTCGAACCGGACTCCCGCGAAACCGCTCCAGGAAGGTGTCTTCATCGAGTGCTGCGAGGTCTTCCAACCGGGGGGCTAACGCAGCAGCAGAAGGCAGGAACGCGCGATCGGTCGTGGGCTCTGCCCGCAGATTGAACGGGCAGACATCCAGGCAGTCGTCGCATCCGAAGATCCGGTTTCCCATCTCGGCGGCCACATCACCGGCGATCTGCTGTCGGTCTCCTCGGAACTCTATCGTCAGATAGGATATGCAGCGGCTCGCGTCGACGATGTACGGCTCAGTGATGGCATGCGTGGGACAGGCCTGGATGCACAGAGAACAACTTCCGCAGAGATCCGTCCCGGGGGGGTCGGCAGGCAGATCGAGCGTCGTCAGGATCTCGCCGAGCACCAGCCAGCTGCCGTAATCGGCGGACACCAGATTGGAATGTTTTCCGACCCAGCCCAGACCGGCCTGCTGAGCCCAGGCTTTTTCCATGACGGGTCCAGTGTCGACGTAGCGTCGTGTGATCGCCTCCGGCGCCCATTCCCGCAATGTGGTTTCAAGGCGCTTGAGCCGGTCGCCAAGAATCCGGTGATAGTCGGCGCCCCAGGCATATCGGGCGATGCGGCCGTAGCCTTTGTCTTCGACGGCGCGATGGCCGGTGTCATAGCTCATCCCCACGGCGATGATCGAGCGGCAGCCCGGCAAGACGACGCGGGGATCGGCCCGGCGCACAGGGTCGCGGGCCATCCAAGCCATCGACGCGTGATATCCACGTTCCAACCAGTTTTGAAGACGGCCAAGCAAACGACCGTCTGGCGGTTCGGAACCGATGGCCGCGATGCCGACGGCGGAAAAACCCAACGACCGCGCCTCGCGCTTCACACGCTCTGCAAGGGATTGACTCATGGAAATGAGCGATTCGTTGTCAGGCTACGCCGGATTTGATCAGCGTGGGTTGCAGTCGAACCGGACGATGAACTGGACCGAACATTGTGCCGTGCTGCAGCGGCCGCAGGTCCCGGTGATTTTGGTTTTCCAATCCGTCTGTTTCTCGTCGAAGCGGCACACCGTCTTGCCGCCTTTGGAAATTGTCGTCCAAGGTTTGCTGGTTCCCGGCGCATGGGCGACGAGGCAGCCGGCCGGTATGGGCACCTGACAGGCGTGGGAGGGATCTCCTTTGGCCATGCCGAAGCTGCAGGCTTGTTCAGTGGTGGCTGGAAACTCAGACGGCATCTGAGCGCCGGCGACATTCAGGAAAATTCCGGGGACCCATAGGCCGGACAGCCCGCCAATAACGAAGAGAAAACGAATGCCGCGCATATCCGGATGCTATCACAGTCTCTTCGCTTGCGGCCACCCGCGCGACTGCGTAGAATCTGCTGGTCGGCCGGCACGGAAGCACGTTTCGCTGCGCGTGAGCGCATGTGACGGGGCGATGAATTGCAGGGAGGTATCTAGGGAGGGCACCCAATGCTTGCAACACGCATCCGTCAAAAGGAAGGTACGTTTTATTTCATCGCCTATAATGCGGCCGACCTTCTGGACAAGGTACGGTTTACGAGTCGCTATTTTTTTGAAGGTGAAGAAATTGCCCAGGCGAAACTCTCGGACCATGACGACGTGGCCCAATTTATTGCCGGCATCGAACGGAGCGAGAAGGGATTCCAGCGTCAACTCAACCGGCAGAAAGTGAAACAGATCGTCAATTTTTACGAAACCGTGGTGGCCCAGCCGATGATTCCCGGCACCGTGCTGATATTCACGGACGAGACACTCCGCTTTCAGCGCTCGGGGGAGAGCGAATCGGTTGGACATCTCAGCGAGCCGAAAGGCAAATACCTCGTCATCGACGGCCAGCATCGCTTGGCCGGCCTGCATTTTTTTCGCGCCAAACATCCTGACCAAATTGCCACTGTCGAAGTGCCTTGCGTCCTGTTCGATGGCCGGAGCAGCGACTTTGCGACCGAAATGTTCGTCATCATCAACAGCACGCACACCCGTATCAACCGGTCACATCTCGTCGATCTGTACGAGAAAGTGTCCTGGGAAACGCCGGAGAAGAAATTTGCCGCCAAGGTCGTCAACCTGCTTTATGCCGAAGACGATTCACCGCTCCAGTACAAAATCAACCGGCTGGGTGGGCGAAGCAAGCAGGAAAAGTGGATTCTGCAGTCCGAGGTCTTCAACGAATTGCTGAAGGTCGTGACGGCTCACAAGCGCTGGATCGAATCTCACCTCGGCATGAAGGCCGAGCGCTGCTATGCCCTCGTGCGAGACTATTTGAAGGGCGTCAAAGAAGTGATGGAGGAGGTGTGGGGCAACAACGAGCGCTACATGTTCACGCGGGATGTCACGCTCAAGGCATTGATTCGCGTCCTGGACGATCTCATCGTCGACCGTAAGCTGATGGGCGACTGGGACGCCCAGCGATCCCCGAAGCCGTTTGCCGAAATCGTCAGGCCGTGGGCAGCGCTGGCCAAGGAATTCCGCGCGGAAGGATTCTACGAACGGTTCGCGGCCAAGGGCCAGCTCGAACGCGTGCGGAAGATTCACCAGCGGCTGCTCGATGCGATCGTCGGATAGCTATGCCTGCCGGGCCGGCTATCTGCTCCTCGTCTGCGTATGGTCTCTTTTCTGGTGGACACCCGCTCTCGGCAATGACACGGCCGCAGAATTTCTCGACGTCCGGACCGATCCCGCCGGCGGCGTCATTGCGACGGCCCGCGTGCTGTTTCCGGCGCGCCCGGAGATCGTTCACTCCCTTCTAACCGACTTTCCCCGCTGGCCGGAATTGTTTGAAGTGCGTATGCGTCTGGTCGATCTTCAGGTGAAGGACGGCGTCGCGACGACCGACCTTCGCATCGAACACGCACTGCTGCCCGGGGAGCGGCGCCTGGTGACCGAATCACGCATGACGGACGATCAGCGGATCGTCACCGACCTCGTCGCCGGAGACTTCACGCGGTATCACCGCGTGTGGAAACTGTCGCCTGCGAGCGGCGCGCGGGAGACCGCCGCTGAATTTGAGCTCAGGGTCGCCATTGACTCGATCGTACCGGACTGGCTGGTGGCTATGGCCACCAAGCGCGAGCTGGAAGCGCATTTTCGCATTGTGAAGGAAAAGGCGCGGGCCCGCGCAGCTATGCCGGATAAGTGAATTCTGACGATTCAGCCCTGTCCAAGCCCTGTTTGACCAGCGCGCCCACATCGAGGGTGCGTTCGACTCTGCGGATGTCATCGATGCGGGTCTTCGTGCTGGGGTGCGGCGGAACGAAGAGCGAACAGCAGTCCTGATCCGGTTCGATGGACGTCGTAAACGTGCCGATCCGCTGGGCCTGATCGGTGATTTCGAGCTTGTCCATGCCGATCAGCGGGCGGAGCAGAGGCAGCTCCGCCGTTTCTTCGATGACCGAGAGATTTTCGGGCGTCTGTGACGCGACTTGTCCCAAGCTGTCCCCGGTGACGAGCGCCCAGCAGCGGTGAGCCGATGCAAGCTCGCCGGCGATGCGCACCATCAACCGGCGATATAGCACAATCCGGTAGGGCGCAGGCGCTTGTGCCACGATCTCACGCTGGATTTCGCCGAACGGAACGATCAGCAACTGAGAGCGGTACTGATGCGCGGTCAGAAGTTGGACGAGGTCCCGCACTTTCTCCTCCGATGCCCGGCTCACGAGCGGACGCCCTGAGAAGTGGATGAAGACGACATTGCAGCCCCGTTTCATCATACGATAAGCGGCAACCGGGGAATCGATGCCTCCCGAAATCAAGCAGGCCACCGTGCCGCTCACGCCGACCGGCATGCCGCCGGGACCTGGAATTTTTTCGAGATAGTAGTAGGCGTCCTTCGACAGCAGCTCGATGTAGATCGTCAGGTCCGGAGCCGTGAGGTCGACCTCCTTTCCCGTCGCGTCGCATACATACTTTCCCACGATCTTTTCGACGTCCATCGACGTCAGCGCAAGGCGCTTATCTGCCCGCTTGGCGGACACGCGAAAGGTGCTGAAGGTTCGCTCAGCGACGGCGGCGCCGATCCCACGCGATAGCTCCTCGAGATTTGGATTGCGCAAGTCCAGCGGCACGCCGTGAGCAAGAGAAAAATTGGCGATGCCGAACACACCGGCGAGACGTTCTTTGACAGTGTGATCGCTCAGGCCGTGGGGAAGCAGGACGCGAAGGCGGCCGCGGAGGCTTTCGATGCGAGTCGCACCGAGGCCTTGGAGGGACGTTCGAATATTGCCGATCAGTTGCCGCTCGAAAAAGTCCCGGTTCCGGCCTTTGAGGGCCAGTTCATGATAATGAACAATCGCGCAGCGCATCGTCGGCAGCTTGGCGCCTTCTCAGCCGTGTCCCGTGAGTTCCAAGTACCGCTCGGCATCGATCGCCGCCATGCATCCGGTTCCCGCGGCCGTGACGGCCTGTCGATAGGTCGAGTCCTGCACGTCTCCCGCGGCGAAGACGCCGGGGATGCTCGTGGCCGTTCCCTGCTTGGTCACGAGATAGCCCTTTGCGTCCATTTCCAGTTGTCCGGCAAACAGCGACGTGTTGGGACGGTGGCCGATAGCCACGAACACGCCGGAGCACGGGAGCGTCGTGGTCGTGCCCATAACGACGTTCTTCAGTCGGACGCCGGTCACCACGTCGTCGCCGAGAATGTCCTCTACGACCGAGTTCCAGATGAAGGAGATTCGCTCGTTCTTCAACGCGCGGTCCTGCATGATTTTCGAGGCGCGCAGCTTGTCGCGGCGGTGCACGACGAACACCTTCGTCGCGAACTTGGTGAGGAAATTGGCTTCTTCCATCGCACTGTCTCCGCCGCCGACCACCACCAATTCTTTGCCGCGAAAGAAGAATCCGTCGCATGTGGCGCAAGTCGATACGCCGTGGCCGGTCAATCGCGCCTCATTTTTCAGGCCGATTTGGATGGCGGATGCGCCGGTGGCGATGATCACGGTCCGCGCTTCGATGGTCCGTTCATGGTCGACCGTAAGCGTCAAAGGATGTTTCCGGAACGCGGCCCCCGTGACGTCGCCCGTGAGGAATTCCGTCCCGAACCGCTCGGCTTGCGCGCGCATCTCCTTCATAAGATCCGGCCCCATGATTCCCTTGGCAAACCCGGGGAAATTTTCCACCTCAGTGGTGGTCGTCAGCTGTCCCCCCGATTGCCAGCCTTCGATCAACAATGGAGCCAGATTTGCGCGGGCCGCATAGACGGCGGCCGTGAGACCGGCCGGTCCCGAACCGATGATGACAACGTTGTGCATGCTGTCAATCTAGCACAGGGAACATATGGATTACAGGAGTGCGGAATTCCGCTGGAAGAGTGTGAGGAGGCGGCGCACTTCTTTTCTCAGCGCGACCTTGTCGTCCGTGCCGTCCAGCACGGCATCGGCGCGGCTGACTTTCCGTGCGAGCGCCATCTGGTTCTTGATGCGTCGAAGCGCTTGCTCCCTGCCCAGACGGTTGCGCCGCTTCAAGCGGGCGATTTGCGTTTCGCGGTCCGCCGTGACGACGATGATCTTGTCCACGCGTTTATGTGCGCCGGATTCGAATAGGAGCGGCACCTCGTACACGACGACGGCCTGGGGAGAGCGCCGAGCAATATGGCGGGTGAGCCGTTGCTGCTCCCGCGCGACCCGAGGATGGATGATGCGTTCCAGTCTTCGCAGTTTCCGGCGGTCGCGGAAGACAATTGCGGCGAGGGCCTGACGGTTGATCGAGCGGTTCGAATTGAGGATTCCTCTGCCGAACACGTCGACGATGTCGCGCCAGGCCGGTTTCCCGGGCCGGACGACGTCCCGAGCGAGTTGATCGGCATCAATGACGACGGCACCGCAACGCTTGAACATCCGGGCGACAGTGCTTTTCCCGGTGGCAATGCCTCCGGTCAAGCCCACAAGGATCATGCGCTGAAGAATAGCATGGGCGTCCGCATACTGTCGTTGGTCGATCCTCCCGGAAGATCGGATGGATTGACTTCGCGCAGGAAGCGCCTGTATGACGTCATGATCATGCCATCAAAAATTGCTCTTCGGCTGGCGCTTGCATGTCTGATGGGCGCGGCCGGTCATCACGCGCAGGCGGGCCCTGCCCCGAATCCAAAGACAATCGTCGTGGCCTTGGACGGGAGCGGGGATTTTACCTCGATTCAGGAGGCCGTTGATGCCGCGGCAAAAGGCGATACGGTGTTCCTCAAACCGGGCCGCTATGAGCAGGACCTGACGATTCACAGCAAGGATCAGCTTAAGCTCGTCGGTGCCGGCCAAGACAAAGTGGTCTTGAACGGCCGGGAAGATCTGGTGGGAGTCCTGCACGTCGGAAAATGGCCGTACGGCGCCAGCAACATTGAAATCAGCGACATGACGATCAACGAGCACGGGGGACATGCCGTCGGGTTGTTCAACGGGCGAGGCGTGCTGCTCAAGCGGCTGACCGTCAACGGGATGCTGTTCAGCCAGCAAGTGGAGGACGCCCGCATTGAAGACTGCACGATCGGCGGGAGCGAGACGACCGGCGTGCAGTTCGCCGATTCCCATGCCGTCCTCATTGGAAACTTCATTCATGACAATGACCATGGAGTCAATGTGGCCGGCAAGTCGAACGTCCGCCTCGAACGGAACGTGATCACGAGAAGCCTGTTTGAAGCCGTCGTCGTGAACGATAAGGCCAAGGCGGTCCTGGTGAGCAACACTTTGGTGAAGAACGGAGGCGGAGCCGCCTTTCTTGGTCAGTCTCAAAGCGACGTCAGCGGCAACGTCGTCGGTCTCAACCGGGTGGGATTTCTCGTGGCCGCGTCAAGCCGCGCGGCCACCTCCTATAATGCGTTCTACAACACCGATGCGGATTACCTTCGCGTGGGGAACCCCAATCAACCTGCACCCGAACTGAAGGCACATTCTGACATCACCGTGGATCCAAATTTTGTCGATCCGGCAAAAGATGACTTTCGCCTCCGTCCCGACAGTCCGCTCACGAAAGTGGGCTCGTTTCCATATCTCGGCGCCCTTCCACCCCTGAATTTTCAGTAAAACGCTTAGTTTTCAATGCCTTCGATGCCGTGACCGGCACTTGGCCGGCCGTGTGCTAAGCTATCAATACAGGAAGCACGGCGGCTCGGTAGCAGTGGCGTAAAAATTGCTCCGTTCATCGAGAAGGAGGCCAAGCGTGGCAAGCTACAAACAGGAGCTCGAGAAACGCGGACCGGAAGGGATTCCTTCCCTCGATGACATCGAGCCGGGAAAGATCTGCGGAGCGGTGATTCCCATGTCGGAGCGCGCACAGACACAAATGCGCGACAGCATCGAAGTGATCGATTATCTTCTCAATCAGGAGCGTGTGGTCTGGAGTTAAACTGCTCCGTTGAGCGGTTCCGCCTGTTTCTCACCCAGACGTTTCCCTCCCCTTGACACCTCTTCTTCCGCTTCGTAGTCTCGCTGCATGTTCTATCACCCATTACCGGAGGAGAGGCACGCATGATCTGTCGGAGCCCGTACGGACGCATTCTCATTTGCATGGGGGCATTATCCGTTGCTGCGGTTCTTTCAATGCCAACTCGCGGGTCGGCGGATGATTTACCCAAAGAATCGCTGCTGCCGTTGTCGATGGCGACCAAAGCCTTGCATGCGGCATTGGAGGCTTGCAAAAAGGACGGGTATCGGGTCAGCGTGTCCGTTGTCGACCGGGCAGGCGTGCTGCGCGCCATGGGGCGAGCCGATGGCGCCGGCCCTCATACGGTTGAAAGCAGTCGCAGGAAGGCTTATACCGCGTCGAGCTTACGGCGTCCCACGACGGAGTTGGCCGAATTGATCGCGAAGGTGCCGACATTGCAGGCTCTCAGGGACATGAACCCGGAAATTTTGATTCTGGGAGGAGGGCTGCCGATCGACATCAGCGGGGACGTCGTCGGCGCGATCGGCGTAGGCGGCGCGCCCGGGGCACATCTCGACGACGCCTGCGCCGAGGCTGGACTCGATGCGATCGGAGGTGCACCGAAGATTCCCGCGGTGAAGTGACCGTCCGGCGGACGGCTGCTGTCCTTGCAGCCTGTGCCTGGCTCGGTGTGGGCTGTAACAGCGACGTACCGGTGCCTGCCGTCGCAGTGGTCATGCCCGGGACGGATGTCACGGTCACACGAGTAGCCACCCATCCGTTTTTGGCTCGGTTCAATCTGACGCTCACCGTGAATGCAGCCGGATGCTCCGTCGGCAGCGACCTGTTTCCCGACACAGGAGGCGTCAGCCGGCGCAATATCTACCGAGATTCGGCTGCCCGTCTATACGTGATCGGCCAGTTCGATGTGCGCCGGTTCGACCCGCGCGGCTGTCTCATCGAACTCATGGAATTTCGATCGGTGGAGAGCGGTCTCCAATACCTGGGTATGTTTGACAGCGATGACACCGGCCATTGGTCATTTTTCCCGCCGGAGAAACGGTCTGAACGGCCCTTTCAACCGCTGTAACGGGCAAGGTTGCCGATGAAGCAGCCGATCGTGGGATTTCACCTCGACGAGCATGGAGATTGGGTGGCCGACTTGGCCTGCGGTCACGGACAGCACGTCCGTCACCAGCCGCCAATGACCAACAGGCCCTGGGTTCTGACTGAAGCCGGCCGCCAGCAGCACGTCGGAGAGACACTCAACTGTAAGAAATGTGAAGAAAAACTGCGGCATTGGTGAAATCTCTGGTCCGCCCGGAAGCTCCCTGATACTGTCCCGGGGATGGATGGCTTCCGTTTCCGCCATACGCAGGCCTTCACGCTTCCCGAGCTCCTGATTGCGGTGGCGATTGTATCCCTGCTCGCGGCAGGCGCCGCCCTCCTGTTTCCCCGCTACCTTGAGAGGGCGAAATCCGCGGAGGCGGACATTGCCTTGGCCGAAGTGAAACGGCTGGAGAACGACTTCTTTGCACGCACTGGAACGTACTCATCCGATCTGAGGGAGATCGGCTACCAGTCGGGTCCGTCGCTCAAATACCACACTGTGTTCGTACAGGTGGAAAAGGGCCCGCGCGGCTGGAGCTACATGGTGCTCCTCATGCCCA
>JBKPSD010000131.1:0-20336 GCA_046734935.1 Nitrospirota bacterium | reverse complement strand
CACAATGGCCATGCGTTGAGCAACAAGCGAGACCTGGCGCTCAACGATGTCATGGGAGCGATCGTCATTTCATTTCCATCGCGTTGAACGGGCACAGTCGCTGAATCGCCGATTCCACTCCTTCCGGGCTCTTGACTGGGCACGCACGCCGGTACAGGCAGGCCGTACTCGGCCCGCCTGCTTCCCGCAAATATGCGATCCGCTAGTTGCTTTCCCAGTCCACCAATGTTGACATGCGCCAGGGTTGTGAGGCTGACGAGGCCGGCCTGGAGTATTTCTTGAGAACGAGGGCAGTCCAGAGCCTAGGGAATCTGGCCGTATGACTCTTGATCACTGCGTTACACAATATGAGTCGCTGGGCCGAGGGAGTGATGACCAAGATCGCCATTGCGCGGGACGATAAGATCGAACGTGCCATTGAAGAGGCGCTCAACCGATTGGATGTGCGCTCGCTCATCACCGGAAAGCTTGTCGCGGTCAAACCCAACGAAACCTGGGCGTCCCCGACGGACTGCAAGGGGGTTACACAGCCGGATACTCTACGAGCGGTCCTACGCTTTCTTAAGAGATACGCCCCGAGGGAACTTGTCGTCACAGGTGGGGCAGGGGCGGGAGAAACGGACGACGTCTTTCGTGTCGCTGGACTCATGCCAGTCGTCGAAGAGGAAGGCGCTCGGTTTTTTGATCACAATCGAGGGCCGTTCGTCTCCGTTGACCTCGACTATGGCCGCAATGCCGAGGTGATGGGCCCCCAGAAATCGGTGATGGTGAATCCACGGGTTCTCGAATACGAGACCTTGATCGCCGTCAACCAGCTGAAGCTCCATGAAACGGCCACGGTCACGTTAGCGCTGAAGAACATCGCCATGTCCTTCCCCGCCGCTGACTATTATGGACACCCACGATCGACTCAACGCCATGGGAATCATTTCTTCGAAGACATGCATTCGTTTATTGCGGCGATGAGCAAACGCTTTAAGATCCACCTTGCGGTGACGGTCGGTCATCCCGCGATGATCGGGACCGGTCCGCTCGGCGGCCATGCCGTCGAAACAGGCTTGGTGATCGCTGGTACGGATCCTTTGGCGGTCGATGTGGTAGGAGCCAAATTGCTTGGCTTTACTCCTCAGGCGGTCCGGCATCTCTGGGAAGCGGCCCGCCTCAACGTGGGTGAAAGCGATCTCGATCGCATGACATTCGTCGGCATGTCATTGCGGGAAGCGATCGAGGCGTTTACGCAGGCGGCATACGGCGAACGGTTGACCTTCGATCATGCTAAACGGTGTGCCAAGCCCTTTCTTGACACACTCACTGTTCGCCGCTGCCCGAAGAGAAAACCAGTAAGGTTGAAAGCAGGTTAGGACGAAGGCCTCACGTGTAACTTAAAGTTATAAGGGATGCTCTCTCACCTTGCCTGCCATCACTTCGAGCGACCAAGGTAATCGTTTTCCCCAGTCCCTCTTGTTCCCACCAGACTCCTACAATTGAGAGAAGCTGAGAGCACCCCCGACATGATGACGCATGACGCCATCGAGCATCGGGCGCATCGCCTTGAAGGCGCGGACCAGGATTACGACGTCTTGATGGACCGGATCGGGAACGCCCGGCTGGTTCTGCTGGGCGAAGCGTCTCACGGCACGCATGAGTTCTACCGCGAGCGGGCCCGGATCACGAAGCGGCTCGTGATGGAACGTGGGTTTACGGCGGTGGCCGTCGAAGCGGACTGGCCGGATGCCTACCGCGTGCATCGATTCGTGAGCGGCCGCAGCAAAGACCGCTCGGCCGAGCAGGCGCTCGGGGACTTCAAACGATTTCCGACCTGGATGTGGCGCAACCGCGACGTCGAGCAATTCGTGGCCTGGCTCCGCGCTGTGAATGAGCCGCGGCCGGAGCGGGAAAAGGTCGGCTTCTATGGGCTGGACCTCTACAGCCTGCACGCCTCTATGGAGGCGGTGCTGGGTTATCTGGATAGGACTGACAGCGAGGCTGCGGCGCGCGCTCGAATGCGGTACGCCTGTTTCGATCATTTCGGCGAGGACATGCAGCGGTATGGCTATGCGGCCGGGTTTGATCTGGAGCGGGGCTGTGAACAGGAAGTGATCGCACAACTCACCGATTTGCGCCGTCATGCGGAGGAGTATCTCCACCGGGATGGCTTCGTGGCCGAAGACGCGTTCTTTTACGCCGAGCAAAACGCCCGCCTTGTGGCGAATGCCGAACGCTATTACCGTACGATGTTCACCGGCCGCGTGGCTTCATGGAACCTGCGCGACACGCACATGGTTGAGACGCTCGATGCCCTGCTGGCCCATCTGAGCCGGCGCAATCAACCGCAGAAGGTCGTCGTCTGGGAGCACAATTCTCATCTTGGGGACGCCCGCGCGACGCAGATGTCCGAAGCGGGTGAAATCAACGTCGGGCAGTTGGTCCGTGAACGCTATGGCACTGATGCCGTCCTCATCGGCTTTACCACGTACCAAGGCAGCGTGACGGCGGCCAGCGCCTGGGACGGACCGACCGAGCGCAAGTCGGTGCGCCCCGCATTGCCGGACAGTTACGAGGCGCTGCTTCATGACGCCGGCATCCGGCAGTTTCTCTTGACGTGGGACGAGGCCGGCCTGCGAGAGATCTTCGATCGGCGACGGTTAGAGCGGGCCATCGGCGTCATTTATCTGCCGGATACAGAACGGCTCAGCCATTACTTCTATGCGCAGTTGCCCGTTCAATTTGACGCGCTCGTGCATTGCGACCTGACCCGTGCCGTGGAACCGCTTGATGGCTCGCCCTCCTGGACGGATGAAGAGCCGCCCGAAACCTATCCCACCGGAATCTGACGAGTCTTGAGATCAGGAGTCGCGCTCTTGCGCCCACGTTCGAGTTGGGAGTACATCACTCCTGTGCGGATCTGAAGCGGCGGTTGAAGCAGCAGGGTAGTGTGTGATTGTAAGGCCTGATCCCTATCGGCGATTCCACTGAATGGCATCGGCGTTTTCTCATGCGTTTGTTGCGCTTGCCTTAGGGAAAGTCCCTCGGCAGAGCTTGTTTTCGTGGCGAACGGTGTGCCTGGGGATGGTGTGCTCCGTCGTGCCGGATCTGGATGTCGTTGGCTTTTACTTTGGCATTCCCTACGAACATGTGTTGGGACATCGCGGGTTGACGCACTCGCTTCCGTTTGCCGGGGTCTTGAGCGCCCTATTCGTCGGCCTGCTCTACCGGGAGCACTCGGCGCGAGCGAAGACGGCCGTGTTTTTCTATCTACTGCTTTGCACGGCGTCCCACGGGCTGCTGGACGCCATGACCGATGGCGGATTGGGTGTGGCGTTCTTCTCGCCGCTGGATACCACCCGGTACTTCTTTAGCGTTCGTCCGATCGCCGTGTCGCCGATCGGTGTTGGTAAATTTTTTCAGGAACGGGCGTTCCGTGTGCTCGCGAGCGAAGTCAAGTGGATCTGGCTGCCTGCCGCGGCGGGCTTTGTGGTGCTTCGTATGCTCCAACGCTTCCACTCAAGCCGCGAACGCCGTTCCGGCCGCTGACCAGCACAGCTACCTCGAGGTTGCGCGACTTCTTCGGGATGAGTCGAAAGGGGTCCGGCGGCGCGGAGGGATGCCCTAACGTGGCCTACACGAAGGTGGGCCTGATGTGGTCACACAGCTATGCGGCTTGTTGGATGCACGGTCCGGATGTGATGCCATCTCAACAGCCACCAGCTTGCGAAGAGTACGGTGCTGACGACAGAGAAGACATATGACCAGGTTGCCAGGAAGAGGCCGAGGATCATAGCGGTCGCATTATCGCGCGCCTCAGCGAAGTGCGCGAAGACGATGAAACCACCGGCACTGAGGATGAGGAGAAGAGGGATCCCCGCGAACCACTTAAGCCACGTGCACTTCCTGCAGTGCAGCAACATCACCAAACCGGTCTCGTGTACTGGTTGTTGCTTCGTTGTCATATCTTCCTGACGGCCAGGATACCCGCGGGCCGAAAGCATACCACGCGAAACAGAAAAAGGGCACAGGCTACTTTTTATTGTGTGCGGACCGCATCAAGTTCGATCCTGCCCTAGCGACCTGAAACCATCTTTCCTTAGTTATTTCCTTTGTTTTCCCACTCAATAAACCATCGGCATGCCGGTTGCTTTCGCTTCCAATAAGGTAGAGGATCGCACCATGGTGGATGGGTTATTCTCCAGACGAGAACGGGCGGCCATGCGCGACGTATGAGATCAAGAAAGACGCGGCATTTGAAATGCGGTGCGATTAGGGTGGAAACGTGTATCCCTAGAAATAGCAGGCCGAATAGACTGCATCTGGCTGGAGGAGACCGTCATGAAGAATGTGGAGATGACCGTCCAGGGAACGTTGTTGACGATCAAGGTGGATCTCTCGAAAGAATTCGGCCCTTCGTCCTCGGGAAAGACGATCATCATCGCGTCGACAGAAGGCAATGTGACGATTCCGAATCGCGAGGAAAAAGTCGGGCTCAACGTGTACCGCAAAAAGGCCTGAGGAGGAAGAAGATTTGGCCCGATTTGATCGTTGCCCAGGGCAGCAACACCAGCATGACGGCCATCATGGTGCAAGTCACCGAGCTTCAGGTGGGATTCGGCGTCAGATGGAACGAAATGTATCAGCCCTGTTTCGGCAAGTCGCGTAAGAGCTGCTGTAGACGCTCTTGATGAGGATGCTCGATTCCGCTGAATTGCACGCCAAATTCGCCCTCACCCGACCAGCGCACGACTGCCTGCCGAATCTCGATCGGCAGCGCTTGTCCCGGCGGATAGAATTGCAGCCGTAACTCGGCCTTTACTTTGGCTGGCATGGTGCTTCGCACCTTGCAGCCATTGACCGAAACATCCTGGACCACGCCTTCGCCCGCCGATGTATCCGTATAGACATACACCCCATGCATGGTGACTGGAAAGCGCGCCGCATGACGATCCTCAATCAGCAGACTCGCCACGAAGCCAACGAGCATGAAGATGGCCATCACGAGTACTTGTTCGAACAGTAGCACATCGGTAAAGGCCAGCACGACTCCCGCGAGGCTGAACCCGAGGAAGACGAGCAATCGCTTCATGGTAAACGACCGCATCGCCTTCATAGGGGCCAAATGCAGGATGGAAGCGGCGGACGTCTTCATGACGTTATCTTTGTGGGGTAGTGCTAAGTCTAGCCATCCACTGAGAGGACGTCAACGGAGCGTTCAAGAAACGTTAGCGCAAACAAAAAAAGGGTCGGGAGTCCTTTTTATGAGACGGAGGGCTGCTTTACTCGTAACCGCAGCACGGCGAGCGAGCGGGCCTCGAGATCGTACTGGTCGCCGCCTTTGAGGAGCGTGAAGGGCTTGTCATTGCTGTCGTAGAGCGCCGTGTCGAACACCGGTTGCCATCGCACGCCGCGCTTATGCGCGGGCAGCGTGAATGGCCGGGGCTCGTGGTGGGCATTGAGCAGCACGAGGAACGTTTCATCGACGAGCGGTCGTCCCTTCGCGTCTTTCTCGTCCATCGCGTCGCCGGCCAAGCGGACGCCCAGGCAGCGGACGTAGCCCAACGCCCAGTCGTCATCGGTCATCTCTTTCCCGTCGGGGCGCAGCCAGTACAAATCTTTGACCTCTGCGCCGCGGATGCGGCGCCCTTGAAAAAATCTGCGGCGCCGGAACACCGGATGTTGTTGCCGCAGCGCGATGAGGGCCTTGGTAAAGGTCAGGAGCGACTGCTGCGGTTTGCCCAGCGTCCAGTCTACCCAACTGATCTCGCTGTCCTGGCAGTAGGCGTTGTTGTTGCCCCGCTGCGTCCGCCCCATCTCGTCGCCGCCGCAGAGCATCGGGACGCCTTGGGACAACAGCAGCGTAGCCAGCATGTTGCGCTTTTGCCGCTCCCGCAGCGCGACAATCGACGGTTTCGTGGTCGGTCCCTCGACGCCGCAGTTCCAGCTGAGATTGTCGTCGGTGCCGTCGCGGTTGTCTTCTCCATTCGCCTCGTTGTGCTTGTAGTTGTAGGAGACCAGATCGTGCAAGGTGAACCCATCGTGCGCCGTCACGAAATTGATGCTGGCATGCGGCCGCCGGCCGCCGCCTTCATAAAGATCGCTGCTGCCCGACAGCCGATAGCCCAGCTCCGCCGCTTGACCGCCGTCGCCTTTCCAATAGCGGCGGATCGTATCGCGATACCTGCCGTTCCACTCGGCCCAGCCCGCCGGAAAGTTGCCCACCTGGTAGCCGCCTTCGCCTAAGTCCCACGGCTCCGCGATGAGTTTCACCTGCGAGAGCACCGGGTCTTGATGAATGATGTCGAAAAACGCGCTGAGCCGGTCTACATCGTGCAGCTCCCTTGCGAGCGTCGAGGCGAGATCGAATCGGAAGCCGTCGACGTGCATTTCGAGCACCCAGTATCGGAGGCTATCCATGATCAGTTGTAGGACGCGCGGATGGCGGACGTTTAGCGTATTGCCGCAGCCGGTGTAGTCCTGATAGTAGCGCGGCAGGTCGGGGACCAGCCGGTAGTACGAGGCATTGTCGATGCCGCGGAACGACAAGGTCGGGCCCAGGTGATTGCCTTCTCCCGTATGGTTGTACACCACGTCGAGAATGACTTCGATGCCGGCGTTGTGAAGCGCCTTGACCATCGTCTTGAACTCCCAGACATGGTGGGCGCGATCCGGCGAGGTCGCCGTGGCATACCGGATGTCGGGCGAGAAAAAGCCGATGGAGTTATAGCCCCAATAATTAGTCAGCCCGCGGTCGATCAGATGTTGGTCGCGGACGAAATGATGGACGGGGAGGAGCTCGACGGCGGTAACGCCTACTTGTTGCAGATGCTCGATGACCTCCGGCGTCGCGAGTCCTGCATAGGTGCCGCGCAGGTTTTTGGGCACATCCGGGTGCCGGGCCGTATAGCCGTGTACATGCACTTCATAGATCACGGTCCGGTTCCATGGCGTCCGCAGCAGTTGATCGCCTCCCCACGTAAAGGCTTGATCGACGACTACGCATTTAGGGATCGAGCCGACGTTGTCACGATCGTCGAGGGAGAGATCGGCCTTGGGATCACCGATCCGGTAGCCAAAGAGCGCGTCCGACCAATTGATCGCGCCGGCGATCGCCTTTGCGTAGGGATCGATAAGGACCTTGGCGGGGTTGAATCGGAGGCCGGCTTCCGGCTCGTACAGGCCATGGACACGATAGCCGTAGAGCTGGCCCGGTCGGATCTCCGGCAGGTAGACGTGCCACACGTAATCGGTGCATTCTTCGAGCCGGATGCGGTGGGTCTCGCGAGCGTGCTCCGGACTTTCGAAGAGACAGAGGTCTACGCCCGTAGCGTTTTCAGAGAAGAGCGCGAAGTTGACGCCTTCGCCGTCCCAGGTGGCTCCCAACGGATACGGTTTCCCAGGCCAGATTCTCACCGGTTCGCACGCTCCTTCCGTTCTCGGATCGGTCGTCGCAATTCCCTCGACAACACGCACCGCAAATTAGCATATAATGCCCTCTGTGGCTCGGGCAATGAGCATCGGTTTGCGCTCAAATACGCCGCTTAACTTATAGGAACCACCATGCCGCTCTCTCGTGTCCTCATCATTGAAGACGATCAGATCTTCCTCGATACCCTGTCATCCACCTTGCGGCTGAAGCTTCCCGACACGTACATCGAGACTGCAGACAGTGCGCTGACGGCTCTGGAGCGAATCAGGTCCGGCGAGTATGCAGCCATCATCGCTGATGCCCACCAACCTCGCTTGGAAGGGATTGGATTTGTCCGTGCGGTACACAAGATTCATCCGCAGTGCCCCGTCCTGCTGCTATTCGAAAAGCAGCAGGAGGATTTCTTTCGGCAAGCCATGCACGCCGGCGCGTATGACGTGTTGGTGAAACCGGTCGATGAAGGCACGCTCCTGTTCGCCGTACGTCGTGCCATCGAAGTGTCCCGGTTGCGGCGCCAGGTGAGGCGAGAAGAAGCACAGCTCGTGGACTCGGTAGGACGCGTCATGAAAGATCTCGAAGTTCTGTACGGTGCGTATGGGTTGCAGGGACACTTCCAGGCGTTGTTGGCTTCAATCGAAGGGGAGAACACACCCATCTCAACCAAAGGGTGACCGGACAGAGCAAGAGTCGGAGGGATCAGCAGTGACCAGGGTGGGGCTTGGGATTTCATCTCTTCTGGTGATGATCCTCCTTCAAAACTGCCACTCAGCTCCGTATGTCCCTGACCTTGATGGCACGTACGTGCCCCACTCGGCGACGATTCAGACGGATCCAACCACTGCAGCCGATATCCTGAATAGTTTTAAACGGGCCGAGAATGCTATGAGGCGCAAAGACCTCGATGCGTTGATGAACTTCTATGCCGACAATTACACACATACAGGGTTCACCAAAGATCGCTTGAAAACCGAATGGGCACGTCTGTTTCAGGACTACAGAGACTTTTCAACCACCCACGTCCTGACGCGCATCATAGTGGATGCCGATCGAGTCCCGCGCACTGCGCAAGCGACCTGCACGGGGAGCCTGTGGGCGATTTCCAACGTCACCAATCAGCGGGTGAATATCGATAGCTGGTACAATGAAATTCACCATCTCGCGTATGTCGACGGTGCGTGGCGTATTCAAGGACACGCCTGGGAAGTGTTGAATCCTCCGGATACGCGCATGGCCCGTCCGCCCCATCCATTTTTTTGAGTCGTCATCCCTTCCGTCCTTCTTGAACGAGTGCGTCTCTCTGAAAAAAGAAAACTAGGTGCTTTTCCGGCGCGAGCTCGGGGACTCCTGGCGCGCAAACTAGGGGATACCCTGGCCCATGGTTCCTACGGTCAGCTACGCTTACATAGGGAGAAGACAGCATCACCTTAAATACCTGGGGGGTCTGTTATGGCTACTTTCCGGCAAGGCATTATCCGTGAGGGACTGCCTCTTGAAGTCTCTCTCATCGCCATGTGTTGCGTGTGCGGACTCGTGCGAGCACGAAAAACAGGTGCCGCGGATCCGGATCGGTGGATCTCGAAGCGGGCCTACGAGCGCATGTACGGGGTGAGGCTCGTGGGAAACCCGTTCACCCACACGTATTGTCCTGGATGTCATACCGATTTCATGCAGCGCATGCGATCCAGTCGCCAGACGTATCTCGCAAAGCGAGCCGGTTAGCATGGCCAGTTCAGAAATGGAGGGGATTCATGGAATGCGAACGAAGTGAGGTCATCCGCATTCTCCTCGTCGATGACGTGGAGAAGATTCGGGAGTCGCTCCGGGCTCTCCTCGCCACCTATCCTCATTTCGAAATTGTCGGCGAGGCCTGTGATGGCGAAGAGGCCCTTCAGGCCGTGGCACAACTCAAGCCTTCGGTGGTTGTGATGGACATCAACATGCCTCGGCTCAATGGCATTGAAGCGACCGCCTGGATTCGAAAGACCTATCCTCACGTGGTGGTCGTGGGCGTGTCGGCGATTGCGACCGAAAACACTACCCAGCTCATGAAGTGGGCCGGAGCCACGACCGTCATTTCAAAGGATGCGGTGCAACAACTCCGGCATGTCATTGTCGAATCGGTCGCACAAAAATCCCAAACAAGAAGTCTTGAGCTTACTTCTTTTTCTGATGAGACAGTTCCTCTGCAGCGCGTGCACTTTTCCCCTCCTTGAGTTCTTCCGGCACCTGCGACATGTCCGGCTTGTTCGGGCTTTGTTGACGTTCGGTCGACTTTTTCGTCTGTCCGGTGCCTTTTTCGCCGATCCCGGCGGGTTCGAGGCCACCGCGATTCCTCTGCTCAGTGGCCGTTAATTCTTGCGCCGCTTGCGCCGATTTGCCCTCACTCAGTTCGGCGGGCACTTGAGACATATCGGGTTGATTTCCACTCTGCTGGCGCTCAGTCGATTTCTTCGTCTGGCCGGTGCCCTTCTCGCCGATGCCTGATGGCTCGCCGGCAAAAAGTAGTCCAGTCATTGCCAGCGATGCAGTCACTGTCAGCCCCACACGCAATTTGTAATTCGTCATAGTGACCTCCGTGATTGATAGGTTCTGCTACGAGTCTGACTGCATGATAGGGATGCTCCGGAATACCGCATACTAGGATGAGCCTTGGTTGCTCTCCCTAGTCTCTTCTAGTGGCAACGATCCGTCGTTTACTGAGCGATATCGCTCGGCGCGCTCAGTACAAAAGCGTGCTTCACTTCGCCGATGGTCTCCTCACCGCTCGCACTAAACGCTATCCCATTGTTTTGTGGAATCCCCGTCGATCTGCGGCGAGTCCTTAGATCGGAACAACCTTTGCTCTATTGCCGATACGGCAACAGGAAAGGGGGCTTATGGAAGGGGAATCAGCCAGCATCGCTTTAAAAATTCTGCAGGTGGTGAGAGCGCATCCAGGGTGTGGCCTTGACGACCTCGTCGAGCGGTTATCGGATGTGCAATGGTCCGATGTCTTCGTCGAAGTGGATCGCTTAAGCCGATCGGGACAGCTCCGTATTACGAAGCCCAATACCGGTTTTCTTGTCATGCTTCATGCCGTTTCATAATCCAAGTCACCACTGGGTGGAGGCCCTGGCGGTAGATGCCCACCGCCGCAAGGTGCAGCCTCTCTTCGCCTCCTGGAAGAGATCTCCACCCTCGGTGAGGCGGTTCGCGCGGCAGTCATCGGCAAGAAAGGTGACAGGCGAGCCGCCTTGTGCTGCTTGCGCCGGCGTCGGGAGAGGAGTAGGCTTCCTGAGCAGCGAGACCGAGCATGTACCTTCTGGCTGTTGCTCTTGTGTTGCTTCCCCTTGGGATAACGTTTGCCGAGCCCGGCTTCGACCAAAAATACGAGCGCGATTACAATATTTCCACTCCCACCAATCAGTACCGGCCTGATAATCCGTTAAATACCGCGCAAGCCTATGCGCCGAATAATCCGTTCAATCCTATGAACCGGTTGGATCCCGGCAATCCCGCGAATCCGCTCAATCGGTTCAATTCCAACAACCCCTTCAACCCGATCAACGAATACAATCCCAAGAATCCGCTGACCCCGACGAACGAGTCCACTCCATCAACACCGTTTAGATCGCTGGGCAGTCCTTCAGGCGCAACTCGCTAGGTCAAAGTGAGGGAGGTGTCCGATGAGGCGCATCGCATGTCTCGTGCTGTTATTTCTAGGTTTCGGCCTTGCAGCGTGGGCAGAGAGTCCATGGAAAGGAACATGGGTAGAACGGAAGCCTCCTGAGCAAGGCCGCCAAACCATGACCGTCGAAGAGGCGGGCAGCGGATGGAAACTCACCTACCAGATCAGTGGCCCCAAAGTCCCTGGAGGCGCGCTAACGCTCACCGTCGTCACGCAGCTCGATGGCAACGATGCTCCCGTCATGGCAGCCGGCAAGCCAACAGGGCAGTCAATGGCCATCAAACGGGTTGATAGTCATCACACCTACACGATCTTAAAGTTCCAGGGGAAGGAGACAGGAATTTCCAAGTCGGAGCTGTCGTCTGACGGCAAAATCTTGAAGGTCGAAAACGCGCCTGTCGGCGTACCCCCGGACGAGATGAAGCACGTTCATTACTGGGACAAACAGTAACCGGCAGGCCACCTTCGTCCCCTCTGCGAACGAAGGGACAAATTAAGGGGTCGGGAGTCTTGGGCGTGGCGGATCGTGAGACTAGTCGGCCGCGTCGTCTCCTTCGTCGGGGAACCTGAGACTCAATTGCCAGAGAATATCCCTCACCGAATCTTCTTCGTCATCCGATAGGTCTTCCGCCTCGAGAAGCTCTTTACCGGCGCGAATGAAGTCAGCTACAGCCTGACGGGATTGTGACATATCTGCGTCGCCTCCTATCTGTATCGACAATGGAGCACTGAGGGAGAAAGGGGCACTAGGGTAAGCACCGTGTCTTTCATAGTACTGTACGTGCGCAAACTGAGGGTGGATAGGGCATGGTGTCCGAAGGAGGCTTATGGCATGATGACACTTGTATGACAACGCCTCCCCAGGACCGGCCCCCGACTTCCGACACATCCGTGGACCTCGACAGTCCAAGCTTGTTCTTGAACCGCGAACTCAGCTGGCTCCAATTCAACCTGCGTGTGTTAGAGGAAGCTGAAAACGCCAGGTATCCGCTTCTGGAGCGCGTCAAGTTCCTGGCGATCTTTGCGACGAATCTGGACGAGTTCTTTATGGTCCGAGTCTCCGGTCTCCGTCGCCAGATCTCGGGAGGCGCTGGTGAGACGCCGCCGGACGCCATGACGCCTTCGGAACAAATGCTGGCGATTTGCCGCGAGCTGACGGCGCATCTCGATCGACACCAAGCTTGTTGGAAGCACGATGTCATGCCGAAACTGCGCGAGGCCGGCGTTCATGTCCGGCATATCTCTGAATTAGACCAGCAGGAGCGGGACATCCTCCGGCAATACTTCATCCGGGAAATCTTTCCTACGCTCACTCCGTTGGCTATCGACCCCACGCATCCGTTTCCGCATATCTCAAACCTCAGCTTCAATCTCGCGGTGGTCGTCAAGGATCCGGAACGGGGCGAATGCTTCGCTCGCGTCAAGTTGCCGGACGGACTCAGGCGGCTTCTCTCCATTCCGGGCCAGGAGGACGGGGCTCCGAAGAAGACAGAGCTGGAGGGAAGCCGAAAAATCCAGCGCTTTGTCTGGCTCGAAGACGTCGTCGCCGACAATCTGGATCTGCTTTTCCCGGGTCTCGAAATCGTCGCGGCCTATCCGTTCCGCGTGACACGAGACGTGGAAGTGACGATCAAGGAAGACGAAGCTCCGGATCTGATCACTGCCGTCGAGGAGCAGCTCGAGTTGCAGGACTTCAGCTCCGCCGTGCGGCTGGAGCTGGATTATACGACGCCCCAGCACATTGCCGAGATCCTGACCAAGAAGCTCCAGCTGCCATCGTTTCTCGTGTATACGGGAGACGATCCGATCGGCATGGCCGCCCTCATGGAACTGACCTCGCTCGAGCGCCCGGACCTCAAAGATCCGCCCTTTCAGCCCTCCGTGCCTGCGATGTTGACGAAACCCGGCGGCATTCTGAACGCCGTGCGGCAGCAGGACGTGCTGCTCTATCATCCCTACGACAGTTTCATGCCGGTGGTGGATTTCGTCCGCGAGGCGGCCAGTGACCCCAATGTGCTCGCGATCAAACAGACGCTCTATCGCGTTAATCCGCGGTCGCCCATCGTCGATGCCTTGATGGAAGCGCGCGTCAACGGGAAGCAGGTGGCAGTCCTGGTCGAGCTGAAAGCCCGCTTCGATGAAGAAAACAATATCGAGTGGGCGCGCAAGCTCGAAGATGAAGGGGTGCACGTCATCTATGGAGTGCGGGGCCTCAAAACCCACACGAAGCTCTGTATGGTCGTCAGGCGGGATCCCGATGGACTCCGGCGCTATGTCCACCTGGGCACGGGGAACTATAACGTCGTCTCGAGCCGCATCTACACCGACTTGAGCTATCTGACCTGTGATCCCATTATCGGCCGCGACGTGTCCGATCTGTTCAATGCCCTCACCGGGTACTCGCGCAAGAAATCGTACGAGAGACTGCTGGTGGCTCCGACGACATTGAGGCGCGAATTGCTCGAGCGCATCGATCGGGAAATTCACCATCAACGCGAACACGGTGATGGATACCTGTCGTTCAAAATGAATGCACTGGTCGACAAACCCTGCATACAAGCGCTCTATCGCGCATCGCAAGCCGGGGTGAAAATCGACTTGCAGGTACGCGGTATCTGTTGCTTGCGGCCCGGCGTTCCGGGCGTGAGCGAGACCATTACCGTGCGCTCGGTGGTCGGCCGCTTCCTGGAGCATGCCAGGGTGTACTACTTCCGCAACGGCGGACAACACGAAGTGCTTCTAGGGAGCGCGGATCTCATGCCGCGCAATCTGGATGCGAGGGTTGAAGTGCTCTTTCCCGTCCTCCATCAGCAATGGCGCGACATCATCATGAATGAGATCCTTGCCGTGGGACTGCAAGATAATGTGCAGGCGCGGGAATTACTGCAGGATGGCAGCTACAGGCGTGTTCGTCCTGCCGATGGCGCTCCGCCGATGAATTCTCAAGAATGGCTGCTCACTCGCTGGAGGTCCGAACCCAAGAGAGATGCCCTTCTCAGCAAGTGAAATGCCATCAGGATTTTTGCCTTTCTCGTCCCCTTCAAGAGCGGCCCGTTCAGCCTCCAACGTGTGATCGATCTCACCCGGCGCCACCCCGGCGCTCCCTGCCCAAGAACGACAGAGCCATGCGGTTTACGACCATCCACATCCGATTTATCGCTTGTGGTGTGACGCGTTCGGCGAGCACAAGAGGTTGAGGGGCCGCCGTAACGGTCACCGAAGACAGGACCCGCGTCCTCTCACCCAAGCCATTGCGGGTATCGGGCGGTACTGTCGAACTTGTCAGTCGTCTTGAATAGTTCATACCGGCCATCGGCGGCGGCGACTGCTGTACGCTTGAGCAGGGCCGTGATTTGGGAGGCGCTCATCGGCTCGAATGTCCGCACCGCCTCGAGCGCCTGATCCAGGATCTTCATGCTGTCGATGCCGGTAATCACGACCGACGTCGGCAAGGTCATGGCATACTGCAGACATTCGATGGCCGTCGCCGTGCCGGTTTTGAGAATGTGGCCTTCCGCCATCGACTTCATGCCCAGCACCCCAATGCGCTCCTTGACCAGGAGGGGAAGGACATGGTGCTCAAAGCTGCGGAAGTGTGCATCCATGACATTGAGCGGCAGTTGCACCGTGTCGAATCGAAATTGATGATTCGCGGCCACCTCCAACATCCGAAGATGCACCACGGGATCCTTGTGTCCCGTGAATCCGATGTATCGGATCTTTCCCGCCTTCTTGGCTTCAAGCACGGCTTCCTGCGCGCCGCCGTCGGCGAAGATCCGGTCGCCGTCTTCCATTCTGATGACCTCGTGATGCTGCAGCAGATCGATACGGTCGGTCTGCAAGCGCTTGAGCGAGTCTTCGATTTGCCGGGCGGCCTCCCGTTTGGTGCGGCCGTCGATCTTCGTCATGAGAAATGCCTTTGAGCGGTAGCCGTCTCGCAATGCCTTTCCCATGCGAATTTCGCTGGCTCCCTCATGGTAATCCCAGGAATTATCCATGAACGTGATGCCATGATCGATCGCGGAGCGGATCAGGCGGATGCCATCCTGCTCGTCGGCCGTTCGTCCGATATGATGTCCGCCGAGACCAAGCACTGACACTTGTTCCCCCGTGCTTCCCAGCGGCCGGTACAGCATGTCGCCTTTGCGGGTGGAGGACTGATCTGAGGATGACGCCGGCGGCGACGCAGCGTCTTGCGCAAACGATCGCGTCATGCCCGCCGCCGTCATCCCGGCCACGGCGATGCCGAGTCTCAACATTTCCCGCCTGGTCGAGTCCATCTAATACCTCCTTGCCCTCAAAGCGTACGAAATCTCCCCTCAGCTAGCTGTAAGCATGAATTCTCTGCGCGTGCGGAGGCATCTGTAACTGGGAGCACCCCCTATGAACGGCACTGGATGCTTACTGCCATGCTTCCCAAGCTCGCTCCTCGTCTCCTTCCCTCGGATGCATGATGCGTGAGTCCTGATTACTCACATGCTGTCGCATTCGGATGCTGCAATGTGTACTTACTTATTCGTTTTCCCTCCTCGTCGCCTTCCTCACAAGTCAATGAGCGCAACGGCATCCCTTTGTGACCTGTTCGTTTGTGGACAATACATACAGTCAGCCGTGGGGCCTTCCCGCCGGTGCGGGACAAGATGATCGACCGTTGATCTGAACTTTTACCTGGCGCTTACGCATCTTCATTTCCTTTTTTCGGAACACCCTGTTTCGCTGCCTCCGAGGGACGCCACTCAGTAATAGAAGAATTGGCACACCGATTGCTTTGTCTGAGTCGCCATCAACGACGGCCGACCCGCAACGCACCGGGACCCGAGCGGCAACTGCTCATCCATTCACAAAGCACTGAGAAAGGGCTGAAGCTTTCATGAGATGGTTGTGTCTGCTTCGAGTGACGTTTGTTACGCCTGCACGCTTGCAGCATCGAAGATCCGCCGAAACCCAACCGCGTAGGAGTATCCATATGAATTGGCTACAAGCCGGCGCTGCTGCCGTTCTCGTGTTGTGGTCGACAACGGTCTGGGGAGCCTCGATGACGTGGGATGCCAATAGCGCGTCGGATCTTGCCGGCTACCGCGTCTACCAGTGCAGCCAATTGCCTTGTTCGAAGTCCTATGGGACGGCCACGCTGTTGGCGACGTTGGGAAAAGTGACGACGTTCAATATCGGAACGCCGTCCGTCATTCAGTACTATATGGTCACTGCGTACGACTTTACACAGAACGAATCGGCTCCGAGCAATGTACTGACTTATTATCCGCCGACTGCTCAGCCGGCACCTGCAACAACGGTGAGTCTGGGCGTCGCTGGAGCGCCGAATCTTCCATTTCATGGAACGACCGCTCGTGTGACGGTGGGGATGGCGGGCACGAGGCCGACGAAGGTGGAACTGTCACGGGATGGCTATCCGCCGTTTGCCGTGTGGCCTTCGGGCACGTTCTTCACCTTATCGCCGGACGGCCAGTCGTTGACCGGCAATTGGTGCATCAGCAGTTCGTGCTGGGGGAGCGAAGGCGAACACGAATTGACCGTGAGGGCGACCTATGCGTCGGGAGCGACAGCCACTGCCACGCTCGAAGTCCATGCGGCCGATTTCTCTCTCTCCGTCCCCAATGCCCCGAGCCTGCCGTATCATGGCACCTCGACGGCAGTGAACATCGGGATGGCGGGCACGAGGCCGGCGAAGGTGGAGCTGTCACGGGATGGCTACGCTCCGTTTGCCGTGTGGCCATCCGGCTCGTTCTTTACCTTGTCGGCGGACGGCCAGTCGTTGACCGGTAATTGGTGCATCAGCAACTCGTGCTGGGGCAATGTTGCGGGTCCACACGTATTGAACGCCGTGGCGACTTATCCCTCAGGAGCGAAGGCCACTGCAGCCGTCACGGTCAATGCGGCTGATTTGTCCTTGGCGGTCGACGGAGCCCCGAATCTTCCATTTCATGGAACGAGTGCCCGTGTGACGGTGGGAATGGCGGGCACAAGGCCGGCGAAGGTGGAGCTGTCACGGGATGGCCAAACGCCGTTTGCCGTGTGGCCATCCGGCTCGTTCTTTACCTTGTCGGCGGACGGTCAGTCGTTGACCGGCGATTGGTGCATCAGCACGTCCTGCTGGGGAAACGTCGCAGGTCCACACGTGCTGAAGGTTGTCGCGACCTATGCGACAGGAGCGACGGCTTCCGCGACCGTCCTGCTCAACGCGGCGGATTAGCGGCGCTTACATCAGGCGACTTTCTTTAAATGCCGCCCTTTTGCCGACTTCCCTGTTTTTGCTTTGCGTCGGCCCGGGCCTTTCAGGAGCGCCTTTTTGCGTTCCATCGCCTCCTGGGCTAAGGCTTCCCAGTCTAAATCAGCCTTCTCGGCCTGGGGAAACATCGTGCCTTCTTCTTCCTTCACGTGGTGTTTGATGTTTTCGCCCAACACCTTAAACTTTGCGTCGTGCCGTCCATTCTTCCCCGCTCCGCGTTTCAGTTCATTGATGAGCGTATGGGCGACGTGATGCTCTTCCAACGCTTCGTCCATGATCTTGTGCGCATCGATCTTTTTCCGAATCGCAGGATAGATGAGCGTTTCTTCCAACTTCGCATGAACCTCGAGTTCCAATAACGTTTGCTTCATGATGCGCTGCTTCGTCCGGGAATCTTTTGCCGACTCGAACTCTTCAAAGAGTGCCTTCACTTTCGAATGATCCTGCTCCAGCATCTCAAACACGGGATTTGAAGATCCAAATATTCCCATAAGCACCTCCTTTTAATGTGTGGCCTCGTCGCTTCTTTATGTAAGCAGCAGAAGCGAACACTTCACACTAGTGGAGGCCCTTGGAGGGATGCCTTTCGTTTCGCTTCGTGACCTCTCGGGCGATCCTCGAACGTGTCGCCGGTCGGCAGCGACCAGAACGACAGGCGATGCATCCATCGCCTGTCGCAGGGATGCCGACATCCACATCCATGATCGACCTTCATAGAACCCGTTGGGAGCGCGGCTGAAGCGTTTATGCTATAAGACCGCATGCATGCGCTGATACTGACCCTGGCTTTTCTTCTGACGATTTCCTGCACAGGCAAGCCTTCCACCCAGGCCGCACAGCAGCCGCCGGCGCAGGCGGAAGTGGAAGAAGAGCACATGCACGGCCATCATGAAGCGGAAACGGTCAGCGCGATGACCGAGTCTCATGCGCATCTCGGGCCGCATTTCCGCTGGACCACGCTTCGGCCGGCGAATCAGAATGATCAGGCGACGGCGTGGGACGTCCTCCGGCAACTACGGAAGGCCTTGGCGCCGTATCGCGAGCACCTCGCCGCGATCCACGACGGCTACGAGCCGTTCCTGCCGAACGTGCAGCAGCCGCATTATCACTTCACGCGCAAGTGGAATGGATTGAAGGCCGCCTTCAGCTTCGATCCGAAACAGCCGACCTCGCTGTTATACAAGAAGACTCCCGACGGCTACGTGCTCGAAGGCGCCATGTTCACGGCGCCGAAGTGGGCGAGCGAGGAGGATTTGAATAAACGCATTCCGCTGAGCATCGCGCAGTGGCATGCGCACGTGAATATCTGCCTGCCGCCGAAGAGCGGCATGCAGACGGCGGATTGGAAGAAGTTCGGTCCGAAAGGCTCGATCCTCACGAAAGCCGAATGCGATCAGGCCGGCGGACGGTTCATGCCGCAGCTCTTCGGCTGGATGGTGCACGTCTATCCGTTCGAAGAGACGCCTGACAAAATCTGGACGCACTAAACGGCGTAAGGCTGGTTGATCTTCCTGTCGCCGAACATCCCGGAGTGGAAAGGATCAGCCATCTTCACCGCGTCGCGTTTCGGATGAGCAGTTCGCCGTACCGCGCAAGGGACCACACAATGCGCTCGAAACCGTGGGTGACATGGAGAATCAACGCCCGATCTTCCGCCGTCACCTCTTCCTCGGTGGCGAGATATTTTTTGCGAATCCGCTCCATCGTCTCCCCCCGGTCCGCCGTCATGGCGCCGAGCAGAGCTAGCTCGTCGCGATCACCCGTTTCGGCTGCCGCAAGCATCGTCTGAAACATCGTATCCAGGACTTCGACGATCGCGGCGCAGAGTTGGGCGGCCTTGGCGCCCCCCGGGCTGGTGCGCAACGCCTCGTACTGTTGCAGCAGGTCCTCTTCCACCACTTTCAGCAGGTCTTGACGGTTACGGAGGTTCAACAGTCTTTCTGCCAGCTCCACAGAATCGGCGCGTTGCATCGCGTCGCGGAGAAAGGTCGCGAGGCGCTCGCCGATGCTGACGAACGCAGCATGGTACGCCGACGGCTCGGGCCCTCCGCCGGGCAATCGTTCTGTCCTGAGCGCATCCAGATACAACGGAAACCGCTTGGCGAGCCGCAGGTGTTCC
Source organism: Nitrospirota bacterium (assembly GCA_046734935.1). Taxonomy (GTDB): domain Bacteria; phylum Nitrospirota; class Nitrospiria; order Nitrospirales; family Nitrospiraceae; genus Nitrospira_C. Next base: position 886 of record JBKPSD010000131.1, on the reverse strand, counting down.
TTTTCTCCCAGGAGGATGGCTGTTTCCGGTTGTTTCAGGGCATCCTCGTTGACGTAGCGGGTGTGCGAGAGCATGTCTTCTTCCGTGGATGGCCACACGCGTGCGATGAACGCTTGGTAGGGCTTCATCACGAGCGTCAGAAGGACAGAGGTGACCACACTGAACAGAATGGCCACGAAGGCTGTCTGGACAGAGATGTGGGGAGACACGCGCGCGGCTGCCGCCTGTACCAAGGGAATCCCCGTCAGTCCCTCCGCGTAGAACAGTCCAACGAAGAGCGCCGCTCCTATGAGGGAGTACAACGCCTGCGCCACCACGATCTGCCGGGCGACGCCCTTCAAGCTCAACCCAAGCACAAACGTCAGAACAGCGCTGCCTGCATAGGTGCCATAGACCTGCATGAAGATATGCTCTGATTCGTAGATACCGGGTTGCGCCATGACGATCGCCAGAAGGATCACCGCGATGTGCGATTGAGCAATCAGTGTGAGGAGTGTGCCGGTGACGAACGCAGCGAGTCCGGAACTGCCGATGAGCTCGAACAGCGCCGCAGCCCAGGAGACGGTGAGAAGCTCAGAGGAGCCTCGTTTGATCAGGAGGAGCCCCAATAGCATGAGTGCGAACGAGAATAGGGCACCCGACACGTTGCGCCATCGGGAGGGAATCTCGTAGGCAAACGAAAGTCCGGCCAAACCGACCAGCAAGAGGATGAGGGATTCGGTAGGAAGGAATGCGGCCACGGTGAGGAGAGCACAACCGGTGTTGGCCCAAAGCACGACGGGCATCGCGCGGCGCACGGGCAGGACACCGGTATGAACGAGGCTTGCCACCACATAGGACGTGGTCCGTCCGCTCTGCGTAAGGAACCCTGAAAGGAGTCCCCACA
>JBKPSD010000130.1:0-27244 GCA_046734935.1 Nitrospirota bacterium | reverse complement strand
GCGAAGATCCCAACAACATGGGAACATACATCAGGTCGCTCCCTTTCGGTCTCATGCCCCGAAGCGGCAGGAAATACTGCGGAACCTCCGGAGGAAGCATCGGACGCGCAGTCCCAGCGGTCACTGTTACACGGTCATTGGTCAGTGGACCGGATTGAGATTCGACGCCTGACGTTTGACCGGTCCCCACCGACTTGCCTTTGACCGTTGACGTCTGAGTTTTGACCGGATCCATTAAGGTCTTGATCTGTGAACGGGTGAGGGGCCCTCTCAAATACGAGAGACACCAGCGGGTCTCGAACACGACCGGTTCGTCCTCATGGACGTTGTTCATCAGGAAGATCCGGTTGCCGAGCCCGGCCAGTGTTTGTTCCATCCGGCCTTTGTCAAACTTTTTGCCGGCGCTCGAAGACGCGCCTTCCAATCCTTCGAGCACACGGGCTTTGTCGCGCTCGGTTTGCAGCCTGCCGATGAACCAGGTGCCCGTGTTCGCCAGCCCCTTGTAATCCAGATCGACGGGATTCTGTGTCGCCAAGACGACACCCAGGCCAAAGGCGCGCGCCTGTTTCAAGAGCGTGAGCAACGGCAGCTTGGACGGAGGATTGGCAACGGGAGGAAAGTAGCCGAAAATTTCATCCATATACAATAACGCACGGAGGCTTGTGGTCCCGGATTGGCCGCGCATCCAACCGACGATCTGACCGAGCAAGAGCGTGACGAAAAACATCCGCTCAGCGTCGCCGAGGTGAGCGATGGAAAAAATTGCGAGGCGCGGCTTGCCTGTAGCCGTGTACAGCAGTTGCTGGATATCCAGCGGGGCGCCGTCGAGCCACGCTTGAAAGCCGGGGGCGGCCAAAAGATTGTTCAGCTTCATCGCAAAGGCAAACCGTTCTTTTGAAGGGAAAAAGGCTTCGATATCCATCACGCCGATCTTTGCCACTGGAGGCGACTGGATGCCGTGGATCACCGCGGCCAGGTCCAGATCCTTCGCTTCCGTCCAGGCCTGGTGCAAAATCGTCGAGAGGAGAATATGCTCCCGGCTCTGTATCGGGTCAGCCTCGACGCCGATCAACCCGAGGAGACCGGTCACCGTCGTGCTGATGCGTTCGCGGAGCAATTCCGCATCCTTGCGAACGTCGTCTTCCGGTGCCGCGAACGAGCGGAGAATTGAGACGGGCAGGCCGGCATTGCTCCCCGGTGTGTAAATGACGGCATCGGCGGCCTCTTTTAGGCGCTGAATGCGGGCACCATCCTGCCCCCACGCCTCCAATCCCTTTTTCCAAACCTCGGCTTGCGAGGTGGCATACTCGCCGGGGGACTGACCCTTCTTTCGCGCGTCGTCTTCGTTGATCCAGGGCAGGAAATCCTCGCCCTTGAGGGCCGGAAACGTCAGCAGCAGATTGGCGAGATCGCCCTTTGGATCAATGATGATCGCCGGGATGTTGTCGATCGCCGCTTCTTCAAGAAGTGACAGACAGAGACCGGTCTTGCCGCTTCCGGTCATGCCCACGCAGACCGCGTGCGTTACCAGATCCTTTGAGTCGTACAACGTCCAGCCGGGGTTCGCGCGCTTGTTCGAGAGGTCATAAGGCCGGCCAAGGTAAAAGACCCCGAGCCGCTCGAAGTCCTGCGCGTCCTCGAAGGCCACGACTTTCTCCTTGGCTTGAGAAGCCTTCTTGCGTGGCATCGGTCCCTCCGCCTGCGAGACATGGCATAGATGGAGCGTGGAGCCGTCATTGTAGGGATCAGGATGATCGGCTGCAAGGCCGCGCTCATGCGGCTGTTGGGAATGACTTGAAGATGGGAGGGATAAGCGCCCGGAACGGCGGCCGGCGCCGCCTTCCGGGCGAAAAGGAATCAGTTACCGCATGCAATCTTCATGGACTCGATGTCGTCTTTCATATTCAACTTTCCGAGATTCGGAACGCGCTGGCCGGGCGCCAACGCGAGCTCGGTGCCTTTGAAATCCTTCTCCGAGTACGCCTTCACTCGGGCATTGGAACCTACGATGACGCTCTCGATGTCATTGTTCCAGTTTTTTCCGCCCACATCTTTGAGAGAAGCGAACTCCTTCGGTCCTTGGATCTTGTAATGATCGTCCTTCATATCAAAGTCGTCGTCGTCGAACACTTCGATCCAGCAATTCTTATCGACGACCTGCGTTTCCAGATCGGCGGCAAACCCAGGCATCGCGAACAACGCGATCGCGGCGGCCATCATCAGCCTAACCTTCAAAGATGCCATGATGTGCTCCTATGTAAAATGTGGTCCGTCCGGAGACGCGATTACCGGAGAAAGCCGAGAAACCACAACACGACCAGCAGACTCACCGGTACTCCGAGCAGCCACAAGATGACGCCTTTACCCATTGCACCCATGCATACCTCCATTACTCTTTAAAGGGACCAAGACGCCCCGCTACTGCAACAGCGCACCTTCCTCGGTCAATGCCCGGTTCAACGTGCTGACCATTCGAAGGTGCGCCCGATTGTCCTCCCGAAGATCGACGGCGAACAGCTCCGCGTGGCGCTGCTGTAACAGCCGCCCGAAGGCACCTTGTTTTTCCGCAGGGACGCCGTACAAAGCGGCCAGCGAGGTGACGTACTGTCCACTACCGACGGCGGCCTCCTGACGCAGATTCTCATAGGCGACACCGGCAAACAGGTTGATTTTTTGGTCTTGTTTCACCAGGCCATCTTCCGTAAACAACGAGTTCGGGGTTGTACTCGAAAAGAAATTGACGGTCGTGTCGATTGTGGCCTTGGTCGTATTGCAGGCGGCAAGGTTCAATCCGAACACGATAACTGCGGAAGCGGTCAAAATACGACGTGCCGTTTCTGATAACATCGCTCCTCCTTTCGGATAAACTACCCGGGTAGTGGAAGCAGTCCGAAGCTCCGAACCGCTCGATTCGCCCTAAGTGGATTGCCTATCGAAACTCCCAAGGGATCAAACAAGCAAAGGACGGGCCGAACTCAAACAGGCAGGGAACAGCGCGGTGTTCGCCGGAAAATTACGAAGCGGGTCGCATGACCTGGGTATCTCCCCAGTGCGTGCAGGACAAGTTGTCCGCGGCAACGGACAGGATGGATGCAGATCACCACTCTTTGAAGATCACGAACACAGCGCCCGCCATCATGCCGAAGCCGAGAAGGTAATTCCATTTCAACGGTTCCCGCAGATAGAGGACGGAAAAGACGCAGAACACGGCGAGCGTGATCACTTCCTGGATCGTTTTTAACTGAGCAGCCGTAAAATCATAGTGGCCGATCCGGTTCGCCGGCACTTGAAAGCAGTACTCAACGAACGCGATACCCCAACTGGCCAGAATGGCGAGCCACAGCGGGCTGTCTTTGTATTTGAGATGTCCGTACCAGGCGAGCGTCATGAAGATGTTGGAAACCGTCAGCAGGATGATCGTGCGCATCTGCCTCCTTTGAGCAGTATGGAAATTCGGTGATGGCCGTCTGTCGCCATGAGCCCACTTCCGCTTATTCTTTCTCGGCAGGTTGTTGGTTTGATTAAGAGTGGGAGATGGCGCTGACCTGGGACCGGGCAGTTTTCACCTGCACTTCTTCAGCCCACTCCCGCTTCCTTCAGCACCTGTCCCGTGTATGACTTCTTGGCCTTGGCGATCTCTCTGGGCGGTCCCTCAGCCACAATTTGACCGCCGCGGTCTCCGCCTTCGGGGCCAAGATCAATGATCCAATCGGCATTTCTGATCACGTCGAGATTGTGCTCGATGACCAGCACCGTGTTGCCCGCTTCGACGAGACGGTCCAGCACATCAAGCAATCGCTGGACATCGGCAAAATGCAATCCGGTCGTCGGCTCGTCAAGGATGTACAAGGTTCGCCCGGTCGCGCGCTTGGATAATTCGCGGGAGAGTTTCACGCGCTGCGCCTCTCCGCCGGACAGCGTCGTCGCCGACTGGCCGAGCTTGACGTAATGAAGGCCGACATCGTGCAAGGTCTGGAGTTTGGCCTTGATCAGCGGAATGTGCTCAAAAAACTCGAGGGCGTCGTCCACCGTCATATTCAGCACATCGGCGATGCTTTTGCCTTTGTGCAAAATTTCCAGCGTCTCACGGTTGTAGCGTTGCCCCTTGCACACTTCGCAGGTGACGTACACATCCGGCAGAAAATGCATCTCGATCTTAATCAAGCCGTCACCCTGACACGCTTCGCATCGGCCGCCTTTGACGTTGAAGCTGTACCGGCCGGGCTTGTAGCCGCGGACGCGGGATTCCGGCAGATTCGAGTACAGATCCCGGATGTGGCCAAAGAGTCCGGTGTAGGTGGCGGGATTGGAACGCGGCGTCCGTCCGATCGGCGATTGATCGATGTCGATGACCTTATCCAGGGCGAGGACGCCCTGAAGGTCCTTGCACCCGTCGATCTTCGGCTTCTTGTGATAAAGAAGCTGCGACAACGAATGAAACAATACTTCCAGTACGAGCGTGCTCTTGCCCGAGCCCGACACGCCGGTGACGCAGGTCAATAATCCCAGCGGAATGCGGGCCGTCAGATCCTTGAGGTTGTGTTTATTGGCGCCAAGGATGGAGAGGAAGCCCTTCGGCTTTCGCTCGCGGCGCGGAACGGAGACTTCCTGGTGTCCCCGAAGGTACTGCCCGGTCAGCGAGCGCGCATCATTCATGACCTGTTGCGGCGTACCTTGGGCAATGATGTGTCCGCCGTGCGAACCTGCCCCGGGCCCCATGTCTAGGATGTGATCCGCAGCCAGCATCGTTTCGGCATCATGCTCCACGACGACCACCGTGTTACCGAGGTCGCGCAGCCGCAGCAGCGTCTGCAAGAGGCGGCGGTTGTCGCGTTGATGCAGCCCGATCGAAGGCTCATCAAGAATGTACAGAACCCCGACCAGTCCGGAGCCGATCTGCGTCGCCAGCCGGATGCGCTGCCCTTCCCCGCCGGATAACGTCGCCGCCGCACGGTCGAGGGTCAGGTAATCGAGGCCGACGTTCACGAGAAACCCGAGCCGTTCTCTGATTTCTTTGAGGATCCGATGCGCAATCACCATTTCGCGTTCCGTGAATGTAAGCGAGCCGAAGAAGTCGGCCGCCGCCCGCACCGATCGCCGGGTGACATCGGCAATCGATTGCTTGGCGACCTTGATCGATAGGCTTTCCGGCCTCAGCCTTGCGCCATGACAGGCTTCGCATGGCTCCAGCAGCGTAAAATCCTCGTCTTCGGAAGCGTCGCCCGTCATTGCGTAGCCGATTCCGTCGCAGGCAGGGCAGGCGCCATGTGGACTATTGAACGAGAAAATTCGCGGCGTGATCTCCGGGTAACTGACGCCGCAGCGGATGCAGGCGAGATTTTCGCTGTAGAGGAGCGTCTTCCCGTCCTCGGTCAGCACACCGACCAGTCCGCCCCCGAGCTTGAGCGCGGTCTCCACCGAGTCCGCCAGCCGCCGCGCCAGAGCGTCGCCTGGCGTCATGATCAAACGATCGATGACGATCTCGATGGTATGCTTCTTTTGCTTGTCGAGAGCGAGGTCTTCGCCCAAATCGACCGGCTTCCCGTCGACCCGAGCTCGCACGTAACCGGCCCGGCGCATCTCCAACAGCTCTTTGCGGTACTCACCTTTGCGGCCGCGGACGATCGGAGCCAGGATGTGAAACTTGCTGCCCCCAGGGAGTGTCCCGATGGCATCCACCATCTGCTGCACTGTTTGGGCGGTGATCTCCTGGCCGCACTGATGGCAGTAGGGCCGCCCGACGCGCGCGAACAACAGACGCAGATAATCGTAGATCTCGGTGACCGTGCCGACGGTCGAGCGCGGATTGTGGCTCGTCGATTTCTGCTCGATTGAAATGGCCGGCGAGAGCCCTTCGATCGAATCGACATCAGGCTTTCCCATCTGTTCCAGAAACTGACGGGCGTAGGCCGAAAGCGATTCGACGTACCGCCGCTGGCCCTCGGCATAGATGGTATCGAAGGCGAGCGAGGACTTGCCGGATCCGCTCAAGCCGGTGATGACGACGAGCTTGTCGCGCGGGATCTCGACGTCGATGTTCTTGAGATTGTGCTCGCGAGCGCCCTTGATGATGATCGCGTTGCCCATAGGCGCAGGATTATAACACTCGAACTGCTCGAGCTGTTACAGACCTTCGTGCGTCCACTTGAATCAACGCAGGCTGTTCAAAAAGTCCGCAGGCGAGGCCGCAGCGAGCCAAGGCCTGAGTCGTACGTTTCTCGGTACGTCGAGGGCCTAAGCGATGCGAGAACAACGCCTGCGGGTCTTTTTCAACAGCCTTGCCCGCCTTGACAAAGCCGGAAACCCGGTGCTACCACCCATCTCCATGCTGTTAACGAGGGATTCCGTGGCTGAAGAGCCTGTCTCGAACGCTTCTGCCCGCGCGGTTTCGACCTGGTCCGGCTCTGCACGCGAGCAGGCAGTGCAGCGCATGTTCACCTCGATCGCCGGCGTGTATGATCTCAACAACACGCTCCTCAGCTTCGGCCTGCACTATCGGTGGAAGAAAATCACGGCGGGCCATGTGCCTTGCATCGACGCGGGTACGGCGCTCGACGTCGGAGCGGGAACCGCTGACCTTGCCCTCTTTGTCCAACCACGGATGGGCCTCCGCGGACGCGTGATCGCCTCGGATTTGAATTACGCGATGTTGACCGAAGGCCTGAAGAAGATCGACGGCAACGGTCTGACCGGCAAGATCACCTGCCTCCAGGCCAATGCGGAACATCTCGGATTCGAGGACAATACGTTCGACGCCGTCACAACCGGATTCTGCATGCGCAACGTCGGAAATCTTGCGCAAGCGGTCGCCGAAATCCGGCGGGTGATGAAGCCGGGCGGCACGTTTGTCTGCCTGGAGTTTTCGCGGCCCGTGTTCGGCTGGCTCCGAGCCCTGTACGACTGGTATTCGTTCAAGCTCCTTCCGTGGATTGGTACGAAGGTCGCACGGGACAAGACGGGCGTGTATGAATACTTGCCCGCGTCGATCCGGACGTTTCCCGATCAAGAGCGGCTCTGCTCCATCTTGCGTGAGACCGGCTTTCGCGACGTCTCCTATCGGAATCTAAATGGCGGTATCGTCGCGATTCATGTCGCAGTAAAATAATGTCAACGGTCAATCGTCGATTATATTGGCCGTAAGACGCTATTCGATCCGTTGGCTATGACCTTTGACCAATGATCCACTCCATTCTTTATATTTTTCTCCCCTGCAAGAAGGTGTACCCAATCGGCGTCACCTATCTGGCCGACTTCATTCACCGACGAAGGCCGGATGTCCGGCAGCGCATTCTCGATCTTTCGGTCTACCCCGTGTCGCAACGAAATCGCGCGATCAGGGAAGTCGCCGCCGAATTCCAACCCGACCTGGTCTGCTTCTCCTGGCGAGACATACAAATTTTTTCGCCGCATGAAGGCGACTCCTCGCTGGAGCACGCGTTCAATTTTTATTTTGCGAGCAATCCCCTCAAGCGGGTCGCCGCCTCCTTTGCCGGCCTGAAACAGCTGTACCGGTACTACAGTCATATCCATACGGTCCTCTCGTATCCCTGGCTGGTGCGAAAAGAATTCCCCCGGGCGCAGCTCATGATCGGAGGGGGCGCGTTCACCGCCTTCGCGGATCAGCTGATCCAAAAACTTCCCGAAGGCACCATCGGCCTACTCGGGGAGGGCGAAGATGCCATCCTAAAAGTGGTCGAAGGCCGGTCGATCGAGGATGAACGATACATCATCCGGGAGGGAAACCGTGTGAAGAAAGGACGCCAGGGCTCACCGGCGCTCCTCGATGCCCTGACCGTCGATCTGCCCTACTTGACGTCAATCTTCCCGCAATACGAGGAATACATTGGTGAGTCGATTGGGGTGCAGTCGAAGCGCGGCTGTCCGTACGACTGCGCCTTCTGCCTGTATCCATACATCGAGGGGAAGCGGGTCCGCTACCGTCCTGCGGAAATGGTCGTGCGCGATATCTCCCAGCATTACCATCAATGGGGCGCCCGTCGGTTCTGGTTTACGGACGCGCAGTTCATCACCGGCAAGGAAGCGTACCCTCAATGCACGGAAATCCTCGAAAGGATCATCAGCGAGAAGCTGGAGATTGAATGGTCCGGTTACATCCGGACGTCATTGATCACGCCCGAACTGGCCAAGCTGATGGTGCGCTCTGGTGTCGGCGATTTGGAAGTCGCCATCACGTCCGGCTCTCAAGACGTCCTGAACAATCTGCACATGGGATTCAAGCTCGAGCGGCTCTATGACGGTTGCCGACACCTCGCGGAAGCGGGATTCCGCGGGAAAGTGATTCTGAATTATTCGCTGAATAGCCCCAAAGAAACGGAAGAAACACTCTTACAGAGTGTCGAGTCCTACAAGGTCGTGGCGTCGATTTTAGGGGAGGAACGCGTCTTCCCCTTGATGTTTTTTCTCGGCATCCAACCCAATACCGATCTCGAGCAGCGCTTGCTTGAGGAGGGCTACCTTTCCGCGGGCTATAACCCTCTCATGCTGACGCCGAGAAGCATCCGTAAGTTGCTGTATAATCCGGCTCCTCTCAACAAGTTTATCGCTAAAGCCTGCCTGCGCGCCTGGGAACGCAAAGAAGGCAGCAGGGATCCGAGGAGATGGACCGGTTCGCTATCGCAGCCTGCCGAGGCGGAACATGGCTATGCCGACAAGAGCTTGAGTCGCGGCATTGAAGGCAATTCCGGGCGTGATGCGCTCCTGTCCCTGGAGGAAATCCTGCGTTCCCGCCGCCAGACATCGATACCGGCTCAGCAGCCAAAAACTCCCGCCACTTCGGCTGGTTAGCGTCAGGTCGTTGGCCAAATGGTCATTGGTCAACGGGGCGCTGCTCGTGCTCTCCTCCATGTCTTGTGACCATTGACCCTTGGCCTCCGTTTACCTTGCATTCCCGCTGAGGCCAGTGCTATCATTCGCGCTCTTCACACCCGGGGCAAGACGACAACCGATTGGTTTTTCTGACGTTTGTACCAGTCTGCCCTTGTCCGAAGAGCGCCTGGAGGAGGCATCTCGATGTACAAGACGATTTATATTCCGGTCGATAACTCCGACCATTCGAACCAGGCGGTGGACACCGGCGTCCACCTGGCCAAAGTCTTTGGTTCGAAGATCGTGGGCAGCCATGTATATGCAGCCAAAATGCACGATAAACGCTTCAAGCAGATGGAGGCTGGGCTCCCCGAGGAATACCACGATGAAAAGGAACTCGACCGGCAGCGCCAAATCCACGATTCGCTGATTACCCGCGGACTTCAGATCATCACCGACTCCTATCTCGACTACGTCGATAAAAAGTGCAATGAGGCCAACCTTCCCATTGAACGGCGGTCGCTCGAAGGACGGAATTGGAAGGTCTTGGCGGAAGACATCAATACCAACGGTTATGACCTGGTCATCATGGGGGCGTTGGGTGTCGGGGCCGTCAAAGACAGCGTGATCGGCAGCAACACCGAACGCGTCGTTCGCCGGGTGCGGAATTCCGACATGCTGATCATCAAGAACATCCAGCCGATCAGCGGCGGGAAAATCGTCGTCGCGGTCGACGGCAGCCCCTACTCGTTCGGCGGCCTGATGACCGGCCTGCAACTCGGCAAGGCGCTGAACATGCCGGTAGAAGCGATCTCGGCGTTTGACCCCTACTTCCACTACGCCGCCTTTCACAGCATTTCCGGCGTGCTCAATGAAGAGGCCGGCAAGGTGTTCCGGTTCAAAGAGCAGGAAAAGCTACACGAAGAGATCATCGACAGCGGTCTTGCCAAAATTTATCAGTCGCATTTGGACATCTCGCGGGAAATCGCCCAGGCCGAGCAAACCGACGTCAAGACGACCTTGCTGGACGGAAAGGCGTTCGAGAAGATCATTCAATACGTCCGCAAAGACGTACCGGCGCTGCTGATCGTCGGCCGGATCGGGGTCCACAGCGACGAAGACATGGATATCGGCAGCAACACCGAAAACCTGCTCCGAAGCGCGCCCTGCAACGTGCTGGTGTCGAACCGGAAGTACGTGCCGCCGATTGACACCCAAGCGGAATACACGATCGCCTGGACCGAAGAGGCGCTGCGCCGGATGGAGAAGATCCCCGTGTTCGCCAGGGGTGTTGCCAAGACGGCGATTCACCGTTATGCCATTGAAAAAGGCCATACGATCATCAGCAATACGGTCGTCGACGCTGCCGTCGGGCACATTCTGCCGAAAGGCGCGATGGACGCCATGCGGGCGTTGGGCGGAAGCCTCGACGCGGCGGGTATCGATCGCGACAAAATGCAGGCGGATGACTCGGTGGCGAAGGACCTGATGGGTTCCACGCTGAGCGGGATGATGACGCAGGTGGTCGAAGAAAAGCCGAAGAACTCCGAAGCGACGCAGGCCTATCTCGACCGCATGAGCCAGAACTATTATGTGTGCGACGGCTGCGGTTACATCGGCAAGGGCGATACCCCCGTGAAGTGCCCAGTCTGCGGAGCGGAGGGAAGTCGGTTCAAAGCCGTCGACAAGAGCATTTTCGAAGCCGCCGCTAAAGCCGAGGGCGAGGTCGAAACCGCTCTGGCCTACGACGATGTCCCCATGCAGTGGACCAAGGACGCGAAGGAAGCGATTCGTGCCGTCCCGGCCGGATTCCAACGGCGCCGCGCGAAGGCGAAGATCGAAAAGAGCGCGCGCAAACTCGGCATGACGACGATCACGTTGGAATACGCCGCCCCGATGATCAAGGAAGCGGCCTCCGAGGACTATCAACCGATCTTCGCCAACAAGGGCGTCGGCACCTCAGTTGACGCGCAAGCAATGCTGGCCGAGACTCAGGCAAACACGACGCAAGAGAACGGCAGCAACGGCCATGCGGAACAGGCCTCCTACAGCTGGACGGCTGATGCGCAGGCCCGCCTCGAGCGCGCGCCGGAAGGCTTTATGCGAGATTGCACGAAAGCCCTCATCATCAAACATGCCGACAAATTGGGGACGACCCATATCACGCTGGAAGTTGCCAACGAGGGCATCGAGCAGGCCAAAGGCTACATGGAAGAAGCGATGAAGACCGGCAATCTCAAGGACATGATCGCCAGCCTCACCGGCAAGGCTGCTAAATAGTGAAACCGCTTCCGATCTTCAATCCGTCGCTCTCAGGAGCGCTGGGATCCCTTCCGCAACAGTTGACGCAGTTTTTCACGCCCCGTCCGCAGGCAGAGGGCCCGTACGACGGGCGGACGGTCGATGACTTTAAGCCCTACCTCGTTGCCCTCAACCTGACGAAACGCTGCAATCTCAAATGCGACCACTGCTATCTCGACGCCACTACCAAGGCGGCCGGCGGTGACGACGAGCTGACGACCGAAGAGTGCTTCCGTCTCATCGATCAGATCGCCAAGGTCAACAAGGGCTGTCTCCTGGTAATTACCGGCGGGGAACCGCTGGTGCGTCCGGACATCCTCGACATCGCGCGTCACGCCGTGGAGCTCGGATTCATGGTGGTCTTCGGCACAAATGGAATGCTCATCAATGACCAGATGGCCCAAACACTTGTGGAAATCGGCGTGATGGGCGTCGGCATCAGCATCGACTCCCTGGACCCGCAGAAGCACAACGCCTTCAGAGGTGTTCCTGGGGCCTGGGAGGCCGCCGTGGCCGGCATCGAAGCCAGCAAACGAAACGGGCTGCAGTTCCAGGTGCACTTCAGCGCGCAGCCGATGAACTACCAAGAGCTGCCGGCCGTCGTTGACTGGGCTCACGGACTTGGCGCCCGCGTGCTGAATGTGTTCTTCATGGTGTGCACCGGCCGGGGCGAGGAACTCACCGATATTACTCCGGCACAGTACGAGGAAGTCCTCGGCTATCTGGTGAAATGCCAGGACGACTATCAGGGCATGCTCATCCGGGCCCGATGCGCTCCGCACTTCAAACGGCTGGCCTATGAGAAAGATCCCAACTCGCCGATCACGAAGGCGACCGGCTATATGGGCGGAGGCTGCCTCGCCGGGACGAACTATGCGCGGGTGACGCCGAACGGCGAATTGACGCCCTGCCCCTACATGCCGCTTTCTGCCGGCAACGTGCGGGAAAATAGTTTCGTCGATCTCTGGGAAAAATCTGACATCTTCAACTCGTTTCGTTACCCGCAGCTCAAAGGCAAATGCGGTGATTGCGAGTATTCGGAAATTTGCGGCGGCTGTCGGGCCCGACCCTATGTCGATCATGGGGACTGGTTGGATGAAGACCAGTGGTGCCTCTACACGCCGAAAGGCGGGGAAAAGATCAAGGTCGCCTTCAACGTCGAAGAAGCGTCAGCGGTGGACTGGGATGAGGCCGCGTCGCTACGCTTGAGCCGCATCCCCTACTTCCTGCGTGCGATGGTCAAGAAAGGCGTGGAGAAACACGCGCGGGAGAACGGCATCAAGACCGTCACGGTCGAGTTGATGGAAGAACTGAGGAAGAAACGCTTCGGCAACGACGCACCGGTCTTTAAATTCTAAACGGACGCAAAGCAATCACCCGTCAGCGGCCGGCGTGCTGACGATCGTCTTACCGCTGACCGCCAAAAGCTGATCGCATGGACGCACTCCAAAGCATCGTCACCGACCTCAATACGCTCATTCCCATCATCAATCACTGGTTCCATCTCCTTTCCGCCGTCATTTGGATCGGGGGCCTGGCCTTTCTGGTCATGGCGGTCACGCCCGGGCTGCAGAAGGCGGTCGCCCGCGAGCAGATCAAGCCCATCACAGACGTCTTCTATCAGCACTATAAGAAAGTCGCGGGGATTTTGCTGGTCGTCCTGTTGTTCACAGGCGGAATCAATCTGCATTACGTCAACCAGGTGCTCACCTCACAAACCGGCTCAGGCGTGCAGCATCATGCGAAGTATCTCACGGTCTTTTTCATCAAGCTTTTCCTGGTCCTTTGCCTGTTGACGCTTTTCCTCTATACGGTGATTTTCAAAGCGGATGACGATGAAGAAGATGGAGAATCCTACGAAGTGATCCCGTTCCAGCGAGCCGCACTCTGGATGGGATTCTTCATTATTCTGTGCGCGGCCGCCATGAAACACCTGCATCAGTAGCTGTCCTCGCTTCCTCCACGTTTCTTTCTGTCCGCTTGCAGTATCCGAAGCGATACCGGCCGTATGATTTTCGATACGACCATCGCCTTCCCGCGTGCCCGCTAACGTTTCGCCCAATCTCTTCGTGATCGCCTACAAGTCAATTACTTAGGATTCTTATCAAGACAGCGCTCACACTGCAAATCTGGCATGCCAGTTGCTGAACCAACCGCGCAGCAACGAGAGCTGATCGTGACGATGACCATCGACAAGAACTTGGCGAGATGCGGCGCAGCACAGGACACGCCTCCGGATCGTGCCCATCCGGCGGCCCTCCGGCGCTCCGCATCTTGGCCATCCAGGCGGCGTGCCGGCTTCCCGGCGCGCCGCCTTTCCGTCGATGCCACGCACCGGACGCTCACCACCCGATCATCATGTCGGCCATACACCATTCAATGAGGAGGGAATCATGTCGACGACGACAACGACCATTGGCCCCGCCGATCATCAACTCCGTCGCGGAGGAACTGTCACGAGTCCCGCGCTCGGCAAGGACAAGAGTGAAAGACCTCGCATGGTGCGGCTGACAGTCAACCTCCCGTCCGATCTCGTGGAACAGATGCGCGACGCCGTGTATTGGATGCCCGGCCTCACGCTGGCGTGGTTGATTGCGCGGGCGGTGCGGGCTTCACTGGCAGATCTGGAAACGATTCATCAAGGACCGTTCCCTCGACGCTTGAAACCGCTGCGTGCCGGACGGCCGCGCCTCGTCGGTCAGTCGATGAACGTCAGCCCTATAGGTGGTAGCGGGAGCACGGACGGTACGGGAAAGAGCGTCTTTAGAACCGCTCCTCCCGTCGTCACGAGAAATTGAGCACTCCCGCCGGTGGCGGGGCAACCTCAGCGGCCCTTGGAGGGAGTGGAGAACGCCCGTTTGAAGACCCCTCGAATGCCGAAGTAGGCGAATGAATCTTTGAGGTTGGAATACAGACGTTTGAAGGCGCCCATCTCAGGGTTGGTGACATATTCCATGGTCAAAGCAATCCGTTCTTCGCCGGCTCCCAACGGTGTCACCGCATGCCATAACTTGTCGCCGTTGAAAATCACCATGTCGCCCGGCCGGGTGACCAACTCGAGCATTTGCGGCGTCTTGCCCGGCACGCCCTTGAACAGCTCGCAGACCAGCTTGCATTCGGTCGATCTGTCGACCAACCCCATGAGAATCGTGTATCGAGCGCCCTTGTAGTAGCTTGTGTCGTAATGAAACCCAATATGGTCTCCGGCCTCCGTGTAGTAGTACAGCGCGCACGAATGTGGGTCGTTCTCGGGACACAGCATGAGCTTGGCATCGGTGAGCCGGTCGAGAAACGTGAGAAACGTCGGCGAGCGGTACAACTCAAGGAAGAGAGGAGCATGCTCCTGCACCGTGTAATAGCTGACGCTGCCGCCTTTCTTGTGTCCGGGAATGTAATTGCGGTTGAGACGGTGTTTGACGCCTTGGGCCTGCGGAACAAGCGTCGCCTCGACGAACTCCCCTGGGAGAAACTGCGGAATCAGGACGAACTCGTTCTGCTCCCAATACTCACGGCGCAGCCGATCGACGTCCAAGCTGGCCACCGCCTGATCGACCGCATCCGCTACCGTTGTCGTTGTCGTTGCAATTGAAACCACGATAAACCTCCCGGGTTCCGGTCACTGGTCATTCGTCGTTAGTTACCGATGAGATGAGGCCTCACCGACAGCCGTTGCTCCCTTGCTCAACATTGACCAGTGACGAGCGACCATTCCCCTCTCTCAAGGCGCGCTCAGCACCGGCGCCTTGACCACTTCGACATCGGGCGGAAATTTCGGGACAAAGAGCTCGTCATCCAGGCCGATGTTTGATTGCAGGGACGAAAATTCAAAGTTCGAAACATTGCCGCTCAATTCGTACAAAGAGAGGCTTCGAATGAAATAGGTTTGCGGAAAGACTTCGACGACGATCTTCTGCATCGTGCCGTGCGCCTGGCCTTCCCGCGTCTTCGGCACGAGCGTCACGAGCCTGATGCCTCCCACCCCCCGTTCCTTTCCCGTCGTCGGTTCAGCGTCGAACGAAGCATCCAGCTTCGCCGCCCCTTGCAGCAATTCCAACGGCGCGCGGGATGCCGCCATTTGCGTGAGCTTCCCGACGAGGACCTGTTTATGCTCAGGCACGTAGACCTTGACATCGTCCCGGTTCACGTAAATGTCCTCGGTAGAGGGATCAAGATAGTTCCACCGCAAGCGGCCGGGCTTCTTGATATAGACCTTTCCAGTGGAAGTCATCGGCCGCTCGAATCCTTCGATGGTCGTCTTCTGGGTAAAATCCGCCTGAAGGTCCTTGGTCTTTTCATAGCGGGCTTGCAGGCGCTTCATGACTTCCCGCACTTCTTTCCGGGCCTGCTCGTCGCTACCCTCTTCCCCGGCGGCAGGGCACGCAGCGCCTAGAGCAAGCACGAGGCTTACCGCGATCGCGCAGCGAGTGATCATTCGTGAGCGTCCCCTACCGGGCCGCGACGGCCGATGACTTCGCGGCGGCCGTCGCGCCCGGCCGCACCGACGAGACCGTCGGCTTCCATCTGCTCGATCATTCTGGCCGCCCGCGGATACCCGACGCGCAGACGACGTTGGATGAGCGAAGCAGACGCTTGACCGGTCGACAACACGAGCTCCTTGGCCTGCTCATACACTTCGTCTTGGGCCTCTTCTTCCTTGACCTCTTCCTGCTTCAAAGATTGTAGTTCCTGATTGTAACTCGGAGACGCCTGCTCCTTGACGAATTCCACCACGCGGCGGACGTCGTCATCGGACACGAAAGAGCCGTGCAGGCGCATCAGCCGGCCCGTCCCCGACGCCAGATACAACATGTCGCCGCGGCCCAATAGCGCTTCGGCGCCGTTGGCGTCGAGAATCGTGCGCGAATCCGTTTTGGAAGACACCTGAAACGCGATACGCGCAGGAAAATTCGCCTTGATCAAACCGGTCAGCACATCCACAGACGGGCGCTGGGTTGCGAGCACCAGATGGATGCCGGAGGCGCGAGCCATCTGCGCCAGGCGTGCAATCTTGTCTTCGACGTCCTTGGGGGCCACCATCATCAGATCCGCGAGCTCATCGATCATGACGACGATATAGGGCAGCGGTTCAGGCGGCGTCGGCGGCGGCATGAATGATCCCGGCTGCCCCTCCGGAACCGCCGTTTCGCCGGCGGACAGGCGCTCTTCGTCTGAAAGAAAGCGCATCGGCAATTCGGGCTGATCCAATTTTCCTTCCGGCACCGGCTCCGGCAGCACGCCTTGGGCGCCAGCTACTTTGCGGTTGTAGGAGTCGACATTGCGGACCCCCGCCTCGGCCAGCAACTTATAGCGACGCTCCATTTCCTGCACCACCCAGCTCAAGCCTCGCGCGGCCGATTTGGGATCGGTAATGACCGGCCGCAGAAGATGCGGAATGCCGTCGTACGTTTGAAACTCAAGCATCTTCGGGTCGATCAAGAGGAGCTTGACCTCGTTGGGCTTGGCCGAAAGCAGGATGCTGATCAACATCGTATTCAAGCTGACGCTCTTCCCGGCTCCCGTGGCGCCGGCCACCAGGAGATGCGGCATCGTCTTGAGATCGGCGGTGACGGGCGCGCCGAAGATGTCTTTGCCCAGGGCGAGCGTCAGCTTTGACCGCGCCCTCGTGAATGCATCGCTCGTCACGACTTCCTTCATCGACACGGTTTCACGCTGTGCGTTCGGCACTTCTATGCCCACGACAGACTTGCCCGGAATGGGTGCCACGATGCGCAAGCTGATCGCTTTCATCGCCAAAGCCAAATCGTCGGCGAGGTTGACGATTCTGGCCACTTTCGTGCCGGGCGCCGGCTCGTACTCGTACATCGTCACGACCGGACCCGGCCGCACCTCGGTGACCCGGCCTTCGATGCCGAAACTCAATAATGCCTTTGAAAGAATGTCAGACTGGGTTTTCAACTCGTCGTCGGTGATGCGCGTAAGGACGCCGGAGGGATCGGTCAGCAATTCGTCGGCATCCGGCAGTTGATAGGCACCGGTGTCCTCCACTTTATGAGAAACCGGCGCTTCCGGCTCGGGTTCGTCGACTTCCACGGGCTCCGGGGAAACCACCACGGGCGGCAGGACTGCCGCTGGAGCCGGCAGGGCCTCGTCAGGCGGCTCCGGCAAGGCCTCTTCAATAACCGCCCGGATCGTTTTTGTCCGTTTCGGCTTGGAAGGCTTCGGCGATTCAGCGGGCGCCTGTGGTGTCCGCTCAGGAATGAGGGCGGTGAGCGCGGAAACCGCCTTCTTCCCCCATTCAGACGCTTGAACGGCCAGCTGAGCGAGCGAGAGTGGCGCCGTAAACAGGAGCGCCACCACGAACCCCGAAATGATGAGGATGTGAGCGCCGGTGTTGGCGAAATAGACCCGCAGGCCGTCTGCCAGGAGTTGCCCGAAGAGTCCGCCCGCCTGGCCCCGTAAAACCATGCCGCTCGAGATAGTGGGAACCGCCGTCACCTCGAGATGCAGGAGCCCGCTCAGAAACAATAGTGCCGCCAGCGAGGCGGCGGCGTTGCGCAGCCTGATCGACAGGTCACTCTGGGTAAAGCAGCGGGCGCCTAGCAAGCCGAGCAGGAGCGGAAACAGGTACGCTGCGCCGCCGATCATGGAAAACAGCAGTGACGAAAACACCGCCCCGGCGGACCCGATCAAATTGTGGGTCGGCGGCGTCACAGTCGCGCTGGATGTTGCGACCACCTTCGGTTCGCCTGGAACGAAGGACAACAGGCTCAACAGCGTAAGCAGACTGAGCGCGATCAGGATCACGCCGATCACTTCACGCTTGAGATGAGAAGGGGGAGCGACGGGGCGGCGGGCCTCGCCCCGCTTGGCCGAACTGGTTACGCCCATGCGCGGGATGCTAACACAGGGGGTACATCAATTCAAACGAGACGGGTGATTCGACGGGCTCACGGCAAGCGGAGGCGAAGTCGGCCCGCCAATTCCATGAATTGATCGAGCGTCAACATTTCAGCACGGACGGTCGGCACAACGTGCATGGCCGCCAGGGCCTCGCTCACGTTCGACGACTCATAGCCCTCATGGCGCAGGGAATTCACCACGGTTTTTCTGCGATGCGCGAACGCGCCCTTCACGACTGCGGCAAACCGCGCCTCTTCTGCCGGCGAAAGCAGCGATTGCGAACGCGGACGCAGGACGACCACCGCGGAGCCGACCTCCGGGCGCGGACGGAAACAGTTGGCGGACACCTTGAAGGCCTTTGTGACGTCCGCCGCATACTGCGTCATCACGGACAGAATGCCGTAATCGGCATCCCCGGGTCCGGCCGCGAGGCGGTCGGCCACTTCGTTTTGAAGCATCAGCACCAAACGCGGGAATCGGGGGCGATGGGCGAGCAATTTGAAAAGGAGCGGAGTCGAAATGTAGTAGGGCAGGTTCGCAACGACGATAACGCCCGCCGGCAGCGTCTCGAGCGGATGGGCCAGCGCATCCGCGCAAATCAGCTCCACGTTCCGCCAATCGGTGCGCGCTTGCAGCATTGAATAGAGCTCGGCATCGATCTCGATCGCGACGACGCGGCCAACCGCCCGGGAAAGCGCAGCCGTTAAGATGCCTCGCCCCGGCCCAATTTCAAGCACCGTGTCGTCCGGTGTGAGCTCCGCCGCGGCGACGATTTTTCGTACGATGTTCTGATCGATCAGGAAATGCTGGCCGAGTCGCTTGTTGGCCCGTGGAATCGGCGCGGGCACCTATGAGCCTCCGGCAGGGGGTACCTGACGGGCTTTGAAAATTTTCTGTCCCAAGGCCTTGAGCGGCACGCGAAAACAGTCCACAAGATCGGTGAACTCTTCGACGAGATCATTCGTGAATACCATACCCGGCTGAAGACGGGCGAACTCTTCCGCTTCTTTGTCTCCGACCGATTCTTTCAACAGCGCAATAGTCCGCGCCCGCCATTTTGCAACCCGCTCCGTGCCGGACACGGTATTCAGCGAGCCTTCCATCGTATCCTGAAAAATGACATCCAGTTCCTTGAGTTGCTGCTGGATGTTCAGAAGGGCCTTGGTCGAATCGTTCGGCATTATCGAGAGTTCTCCTATCGCGAGGCATGAGACGGGCGGTTCTCCGCCAGCCTGGCAGCGAGTTTGACGGCTTCGATGAGACTGCCGGGCTCAGCGATGCCTTTGCCGACAATGTCAAAGGCAGTGCCGTGGTCGACAGACGTCCGGATGATCGGCAGGCCGACGGTGAGGTTGACGCAGCTGCCGAACGCAACCATCTTCAAGGGGATCAATCCCTGGTCGTGATAAAGCGCGACGATCGCGTCATAATCGCCTCGAGCCGCCTTTCCGAACAGCGTATCGGCCGGCATGGGGTCGCTCGCAAGAATCCCCTGGGCCTGCGCGGCGCGCGCGGCAGGCGCGATGACGCGACCTTCTTCGTCGCCGAAGAGTCCCTGTTCACCCGCGTGCGGATTCAGCGCAGCAACACCGATGCGCGGTTTCTTGACGCCGAACAGTGTCGTCATTGCCATGTGCGCCAGACGAATGCCCTTTTCGATCTTGGCTTGCGTGAGCAGCGACGAAAGGTCCTTGATGGCGACGTGCGTCGTCACGAACATGATCTTGAGCGGCCCCCCGATGATCATCATTCCCGATTCGTGGGCCTTGGTCAGATCCGCCAGTAGTTCCGTATGACCGGGGTAGTGGCAGCCCGCCATGTTGATGGCTTCTTTATTGATCGGGCCCGTCACCATCCCGTCGATGCAGCCGGTTTGGGCGAGGTGCACCGCTGTCTTGACGAACGCCACCGACGCCGCACCGGTTTCAGGCGCTGCAACGCCGATCCGATAGGCACCCAGCGGCCGCTCGAGCGGATCCAGCACCGCGAGATCACCACGCGTCATCGGTTCATGGCCTTCGACCTTGCGGACGGCGAGCTTGAGCCTCAGCCTTTTCACCGTCTGCTGCATTACTTCGTAAGAGCCGACGACGAGCGGCTGACAGACCCTCCTCAGCGTCGTTCCTGCGAGCGCCTTGGCAATGACTTCCGGCCCTATGCCGGCCGGGTCCCCCATCGTGATGCCAAGGAACGGGATTTTTTTCCTTCCGTTTCGAGCGGACTTCATACTCACCATCCAGACAAATACAGCGCATATCCTATATAAAGGACGGCGCCGAACGTGAGCAACCAGGGTCGCCACTGACCGGACAAGGTGGACTGCAGCAGTAAGCTGCCCGTCGCAATCACCGCCAGGACCATCGTGAGGAGCGCCGAAGGCGCCAGCGTCCATTCGGTTCCGAGAAGGCCCACGGACACCGGTACCGTGCCTTGGAACACCATCGCGCCGGTCACGTTCCCCACCGCGAGCCTGTCCTTCTTTTGATACAGCCAGAGAAAACTGTTGGACATCTCCGGCAGTTCCGTCGCGAGTGGCGCAATCAAGAGCGCGAGAATCAGGGGCGAGATGGCCAACAGCTGCGCCGTCGAATCCGCCGCGGTCACGAACAAGTGCGCCCCGACGGCGAGGCCGCCCAGTCCCGCGACGGCCTGCAGGCTGATGACGGCATATGACGGCTTGGAAGAACGCTTGGCAAACAACAACGGGCCAAGATCCGTCGGCTCATCGGATCCCTCGTCGGTAAATTTGAGTTTGACGTAGTAGCCGTAGAGGGTGAGCAATCCGATGGCGGCAACGATATGCAAGGCTTGAACGGGCACGAAGGCGCAAGCCAGCGCGGTCGAGTACGCGAGCGTAAAGCACGAGAGATCGACGGTGATGTCCTTGTAATTGAGACGGAAGGACCCGCCTCGTTTGCCCAGCCGCGAATACACCAGAAGCAGCAGCGCCAGCAGGGGAACGACGAGCGTACTAAGCATGAACGGCGCGCCGAGGATGGCGCCCAAACCCACTTGGGCCTCTTGAGCGGTGGCGCCGAAAAAGATCGCAATAATCGGGATCGAGGTTTCCGGCAAGGTCGTGCCGATCGCCGCCAGAACGCTGCCGACGGCGCCCTCCGACAGGTTGAGGCGCTTGCCGAGCCACTCGATCGCATTGGTGAACAGGGCGCAGGCGCCGAGCGTGACGAAAACAGAAACCCCGAACATGAGAACGTACCAGAGCAGGGTCACAGACGGCCCTTCGCGGGGCGGCGGCTCTTCGCATAGGCCAATGCGGCTTCTTCCAGCACTACCTTGATGGGGCGTCCGGTGCGTTCGGCGATCCGCTTGCAATCCACATATTCCGGTGAAGCCTTCGAGCTCCTCGGGTCAACCGCCGCAATCTTGATGCGGACCTTCCCCCCTCGGATCTTCACGGACGCGAACCGCCGCGGGAGAATGTGACGCATGATCTCCTGCACCCGGACGCCCAGCGCCGTCGTCTCTTCAAACAGCACGTCGAGCAGGGAATTGAGGCCGGCCGGCGGCACAAGACAGGCCAGTACGATGGCGGGCCGGCCGCGCTTCATGATCACCGGCGTCAGGGTGACGTCCAACGCTCCGGCGCGGAAAAGCCGCTCCATGATGTGTTCGTAAGTTTGCGGGTTGACGTCGTCGAGATTGGTCTCGATCTGAACCACCGTATCCCGCGCCCGGCCGTTCGTGCCGCTTTCCTTGGACAGGAATACCCGGAGCACATTCGGCCAGCCCGGAGGATCGGCATCTCCCGCTCCATGTCCCACGGCGATCGGCGTCATCTGCGGCAAGGGGCCGAAGTCGGTGGTCAGCGTTCTCAGCAATGCAAGCCCGGTCGGGGTCGTCAGCTCGCGCGCCGGTCCGGCGCTGTATACCGGCACGCTTTTGGCCAGCAAGGCGACCGCGGGCCCCGGCGCCGGCAGAACTCCGTGCGCGGATTGAATTGAGCCCGACCCCAGATTGACCGCGCTGGCAGAGACTCTCGTCACGTCGAGTAGTTCGCAACAAATCAGAGCGCCGACGATATCGACGAACGAATCCAACACACCGACCTCATGAAAATGCACGTGGTCTTGCGGAACGCGATGGGCCTTGCCTTCGACATCGGCCAGCCGCTCGAATACGGCGCGGCTCTGCGCACGCACTTTTGATGAAAGCCGGCTGGAGGCGAGTACTCTCTGAATCCGGGCCAGCGGCCAGGGGCGCCGCTGTGTCGGCGTGAGGAGGACATCGATTTTTGTCGCCCACAAGGCTCCCCGTTGCACCTGCCGTTTCCGGAGCTTGAAGCCCTGTACGCCGAGCCGCCCGAGTCCTTTGACGAGCTGGCGGAAGGGTGCCCCCGCATCGACCAGCGCGCCCAACGTCATGTCGCCGCTGATCCCGGAGAAGCAATCGAAGTGCAAGTGAGCGCCCACGTTCATTCCTTCCGTCATGCCCCGAGCCGGTCATCTTACCCAACGATGCCATGAACGGCAATGACGGCACCCTGCATTGACAGGCCGAAGACACTGTGTTATCCCACTGCGGCACATCGGCTCCTCCTGCCTCCCGTTAACCTGAAGGCCGCAAACGACAAGACTCATGTTGGGCACCGCACCGGACATCGGACTCCCACCAACCTGCTGCCGTTTCCCGCTGACATGTGTACCGTTGACGATTGCCTGCGCGATGGTGCTGGCATTGTCCGGCGACGGAGCATGGGCAAAGTCGAAACCGGTAAAGGCTCCCCGACCGGAGCCTGAACTCAAGGTCCTGGAGCTGAAAGTCAGCCCCAATCCTTATAAAGTCGCTGCCGGCTCACTGGAATTTTCGGCGCTGGTGCAGCTGCCTAGAGAACTCGATGGCGCCACGATTCTCGAGGTGTCCTCGCTCGTCAGTTCCCCTTCCAAAACCTCGATCCGCTTTCTTTCTCTGCGCAAGCACCTCGAGTCGCCGGCCGCAACGCCGATCAGCACGGAGCCCTCGAAGGTCTCGGTCGTGCTGACATGGGACGGCATGGATCACACGAAGGAGCCCGCCGAGCCAGGAATCTATCAGTTCGAGCTGCGGGCCAAGCTTCTGTCCAACGGCGACAAAGGCCCGAGGACACTGATGGTTTCGTGGCCGAAACGAGGAATGCTTGAACTGAAATAACCGAGTCCGGTGGTCAGTGGTCAATCGTCAAAGGGACCGGAGAAGCACTACACGCCTACATCGACCTTGACCAATGACTAGGTTTTGAGCGCATTAATTCGGTGCGCCAGGCAGCCGGCGCCGAACCCGTTGTCGATGTTCATGACTCCGACGCCGGCCGCGCAGGAATTCAGCATCGTCAACAGCGCCGCAAGGCCGTTGAAGCTGGCTCCATAGCCGCGGCTGGTCGGCACCGCAACAACCGGGCAGTCCACCAGGCCGCCCACCACACTCGGCAGCACGCCGTCCATCCCGGCAGCCACGACGATCACCCGAGCGTCGGTCAACTGCTCCCGGCGCCCCAGTAAACGATGAATCCCCGCCACACCGACGTCGTAGAGTGTCTCCACACGGCTGCCCATGACTTCGGCGGTGATGCGGGCCTCCTCCGCCACCGGGACATCGGACGTGCCGGCGGTGATGACCAAGACGCGGCCCTGCAGCCGCCGCTTGGCATCGCGAACAGCCACGATCCTGGCAGGCTCATGATAGACTGCACGGCGATCGATCCGTTTGATGAGCGCAGCCACTTGCGCCGTCGCCCGCGTCGCCAGAAAGGGCCGATGGTGTCTCAGCAGCGCCGCCGCGATGCCTCGGATCTGGGCGGGCGTCTTTCCCTCGCAGAGGATCACCTCCGGAAAGCCCTGACGGATCGAGCGATGATGGTCGAGAGAGGCAAATCCCAAGTCTTCGAAGGGAAGAGAGCGAAGCTGCTCCAAGGCCGCAGGGATGCCGATTTTTCCGGTTCGGACTCCGCTGAGAAGGCGCTCGAGACGTTCCCGGTTCATGGCCCGCCCTTTTCCGGTTTCGCCACACGTTCCATGAGATCGCTGACGGCTTTGCGGCAGGATTTCCCTTCAAAGAGCACGGCATTGACCTCGCGGACGATAGGCATTTCCACCCCATGCCGTACTGCCAGTCCGGCGGCCGCGCGGCTCGTCCGCACGCCCTCGGCAACGGCCTGCATGCTTCCTAGAATCATTTCCAGCTTCTCGCCCTGGCCGAGGCGGACGCCGACCTGATGGTTACGGCTCAAGGCGCCGGTACAAGTCAGGACGAGATCGCCGACGCCCGAGAGACCATAGAAAGTTCTAGGATCAGCTCCCATCGCCACTCCGAGACGCACCATCTCCGCCAGTCCGCGGGTGATCATGGCGGCACGAGTGTTGTGCCCCATACCGAGCCCATCGATGACGCCGGCCGCGAGTGCCATCACATTTTTCAAAGCCCCGCCCAGCTGAACGCCCATGACGTCGCTGTCCGCATACACGCGCAGGGTCGACGTCATGAAGGCTGACTGAAACGATTCGACCAACGGCGCATTCGTTCCTGCGAGACAGAGCGCCGTGGGCTGTCCCTGGCATACTTCCATCGCAAAGCTTGGACCCGACAGCACCATGAGGCCGTCGTGCAAATGCGCCGGCAGCACGTCGCCGATCACTTGCGTCATCAGTTTGAACGTGTCTTCTTCGACGCCCTTCGTCGCGCTCACGATGGGAAGCGGCCGGGACAGCAGAAGGCCGATTTGCTGCAGCACGAGGCGCGCCACGTGAGACGGGACGACGAACAGGACACCGTCGCAGTGTTCCACCGCTTCCGCCAGGACGTTGGTGACCTTCAAGGAGGCAGGCAGTCTGACGCCAGGGAGAAACAACTGGTTTTCATGCTTTGCCGAAATCGAGTCGAGCACCTCCCGCTCATAGGCCCACAGCATCGTCGAGAGGCCTTTTTCCGCAAGATGCTTTGCGAGGGCGGTCCCCCAGGCTCCGGCACCGATGACGGCAATTCGTTGGATGGGCGGCATCGTTAGGATGAAACGCTCTACGTGGATGGGATGCTATCGGGTTTGTCCGCGTCCAAATCGGGCGGGCGGATTATAGGTAGGGCGACTTTGCTCTGTCAACGAACGGAGCTGTCCGCGGATTGGACAGGACCGACTGCTCTGAATGACATCGGCCGTCCGCCGCGCGAGCAGTCGGCATTTAGGCGGGCTTTTGCCGTCCGCGTGGGGCACATCGCTTGCTCAGCCACATCAGGATTTCACAAATTACTTCGTGCCTGCGCACCCGACCGATAGGATACGGCCAGGCACATCGTAGAGGGAAACGTCATGCGCACCCCGGAAGCGAACTCGCGGTCCCTGGCCACTCGTGTGTTCACCGTCGCGTTCGCATTGATCCTCTGCCCGCTGACGGCACAGGCAGAAAGCTACGTCGCGGGAGAGTTCGGAGTCACGTTACCCTCGATCACGAAGGGCCTCACCGACCAGGAACTGACCTCGACCAGCGTCAGCGGGCCGGGCGGAACGATCAATTTCCCGTCTGGAACGGAAGTGTCGAATCAATCCCTGAAAACTTCTTTTCTTTTCGGGGGGAAAATTGGGCATTTCTTCAGCCGCTACAAATGGCTTGGCATAGAGGCGGAGATATTCCACACGACACCTCACATCAAGCAACAACCGGTGACCTTGACGTCGCCAAGCCCCCTGACCTTCACACCGGCCGGAGGTGGGCCAACGACGAATTTACAAGGCAACCAGTTTTCGACTGATGGCCCATTCCAAGGCGCACATTTTCGTGTGCTCACCTTGGCTCCCCTGAATTTCGTCTTTCGATATCCCGGGAATCGACTTCAGCCCTACGTCGCGATCGGGCCCGGCGTGTTCTTCGGACGGATTTCGACCGCCGTCACGACCGGCCCCGATTCACAATCAAGCACGACTCTGGGCCTCAATACGCAGGTGGGCCTTCGCTATCATCTTACCCGGCATGTGTCGATGTTCGGCGAGTGGAAATATAATTATGCGAGGTTCAATTTTAAGGAGAACGAGAACTTCTTCGGCGTGAAATCGACCTACAGCATGAACCACGTGGCATTCGGCTTAGCCTACCACTTCTAAGTATCAGTCGTCCCGTGACCCTGGAAAACGCCCTCCGTTCGGTGTAGCCTCGACAAATATGACGTCCTGTCCCTACTGTCGGAGGGAGCTGCCGGACATCTACCGCTATTGCACGGCCTGCGGCACGCGCCTCGACGGCTCGACTCGTTCAAGCCACGCCAAGCCGGCGCTGGTCGTCCAGGAGGCACTCAACCTCCATGTGCTTTACGGCATGGTCGCGATGTTGGTCTTGGCCCTTCTGTTTCCGCCCTGGGAGACGCCGGCGAATCAGGCTCCGGAATTTCTCGGGCTGCATTTTATCCTTGCGCCTCCCACGCCGGACGCCGTCGTCAGCCGGCTGCTCATTACCATCGAGCTCGTTACGATCGCGATCGCGGGACTCTACGGCGCCTTCCTGTTGAGGAACAAGTCCTAGGCCGGGTCAAGGGTTACTGGTCCATGGCCATCCGATGAAGCACCCTCGCAAGGCCGTGCCTCAAGCGCTTGCCCCTTGACCATTGAGGGATGACTGTTTCTCTTAGTCCAACGCCAGGGTCAGGCACTTCGCCGAACCCCCGGATTTCATGAATTCTTCCAAGGGTACCGCATGCGGCTGATAGCCGCGCGCATTGAGCCACTTCATGGTCTCAGGACATCCGGCCGGGACCACGACGTGCTCACCGACGCAGACGGCGTTGCACGCAAACTTGGCCGCTTCATCTTCGGGCACCGCGAGGCGGCGTTCAACCGGAATTCGGTCAGCGATTACGGACTGCCCGTATGAATCGAACGCCATGGGGTAATAAAGGAGGTCGCCGCCGCTCAACGGACAGAAACAGGTATCGAGATGGTAGAACCGCCCGTCGACGAGCTCCACCGGCAAAATCTCGCGTCCAAAAAGCTGGCTGAGAATGGGAAACGCCCGTATCTCCGACCGTTGCCTGTAGCCGCCGAACCAGACATCTGCAAATCCCAGAAGATCGCCGGCGCCTTCGAAGTATTTGTCGGCGTCGAGCACGATGATCTCGTAGCCGTGATCGCGAAACCAGCCTTCAAAATGCGCCTCCTCGCGCTGCCGTTCGAGATAGCGGAAACGGCTGGGCACCGCCTTGCGGCCGACAACGATGCCGGCATTGGCCGTGAACACCAGATCGGGAAGTCCTGGAATAGGCGTCATACGCTCGAGCACGG
>JBKPSD010000129.1:0-37327 GCA_046734935.1 Nitrospirota bacterium | reverse complement strand
ATCAATGAATTTGTGCTGCGAGGGGTCATTGGGATTGAGACAAAAAATCTGTGTATAGGTATTTTGGCCTGCTGATCCTGCCGCTGAACAGACCCAAGCGTCTGCGCCGACAACCAGGGCATGATAGCCGAGCGGAACGCTCTGAGGCGGGCCGAGGTTAGTGACCTCCTGCGTGGCCTTGTTGTATTTCGCCAGTTGGTTCCCGTTTATAAAGTAGATACTGTCGGGATCAACAGCGGACCATTCCCATTTCACGTCAAAGCTCAGGGGATGCAAGGTTGGCCGGGCAGACCCATCCCCGACACTGAAACTTGAGGACTCAAACTCAAGCCAATAGGATACCCCGTGGGGACCATGGAGCTTCAGCGCCGTTGAATCAGCATTCCAGGTCCGAAAGTAGCCAGCATATTCGGGAATCAAGGAATCGCCGCTATTGGTATGGGCATCAGTCACTCGCAGGATGCGCGAGCCGAACGTCGGATCCTGGATGATCGAGTTAGCCGGACCGAGGGCCGGAGCGTGCGGGATCGGTTTGGCATCGGTTCCCGAATAGGCAGAATAGGTGCTGGGCGCAATGGCGGCGAAAAGCGGTGGGCCGACACTCTCACCACCCCGCCCATCACAACCAACTACCAGGAACGCGATGATCACACATACGGTGCTCACTAACTTTTGGTAGTGCCTGACGTGGCGCGCCTCCTTCTCGATTTGCCGAGAGGGGCCGTCCGTGCAACCGTGCAAGGTTCGTTCGTTTGCTTTTTCTTTACATAGATGAGACACGGAATCCTCCAATGCTGCAGGCGGACACAACGGGCTTACGAGTCGTTGTGGCGATAGCGCACCTACGCGCTGAGCCCATTGGTAATGTACGGTTAAAGAAGTCGGGAGATTTAGGCAGAAGGAGGATCGGTTTGGGACGGGCTGGCAGCGTGATGAGCTTCTCTTAAGTAGAGCGGGTACATTCTGGACCTAGTACTCGGTTAGGCTAAATTCTATCGATCAACCGAAAATCAAGCGTTATTCAAGCAGATCAACACTTCAGAGTGGCGGGAATATACGGAGCCGAAGCTGAGACACAACTCGTGAAACCCCTAGGCATGGGTTTATAACCTCCCTTATAGCTAGGCAACCCGGACCCATGGCGTCGCCATGGAAGTGTTGGAGCAGCGTCACGATCTCGAGCAAGTGCGCGCGTTACTCGACGCAGATCTACACGATGATTCGACCGGCGCAGCTGAAGTAAGCGGTGTCGTTTTACGAGGAGCCGGCGCGACGAATGTTGGAGAGTTCAGGAAGCGTCCGCAAATCCATGTTCGAGGAACATTTGAATGTTCCTCAAACACGGAGCGAATTTCCCTACCAATTTCAATGTGGTGGTCCCAACGGGATTTGAACCCGTGTCTGAGCCTTGAGAGGGCTCCGTCCTAGGCCAGGCTAGACGATGGGACCTGTGTTGCAGGGCCGCAAAAACGGAATGCTGACCGTATCATGAGCTTCTCGGTCTTTTCAATTCCAACCCTTCGAATTTCACATGAGTTTTTTTGAGCCGGCATCTTGACAGAGGGCGCGGCTTGGCCTATTTTTCGCACGTCGTGGAACGATTCCTCGCCCGCACTGACTTATAGATAACTGCATGAGCCACTCTTTTCAGCCCGAAGCCGACATGATGGACTTCGACGAGGCGGCGGAAACCATCGTTGAAGAGCAAAAACCGGAAGTCGGATTGGAATTGCACGTCGGCTCGAACATTTTTCGAACGACCAACGGCATCATCAAGCTGCAAGGCAAGGAACAAATCGTTCTGGAAGTCCAGTCCGATCCACCGGCGTTACTGCTGACCATGGATTTCTATGATGCGGAGGGCCAGCGAATCGGCCATCTCAGACGCAACCAATTGTCTGCCGCCGGTGCGCACCGCTTCTCTGTCTGCGCCACCGCGCCTCCCGAGCCGACGCTCGACGATCCCCTTACGGTGACCGTATCCGATCGGTCGAGCGGGGCCACGGTCATCGAGGTGCGTTTGTTTCAACGACGGAAGATCCGGTTTACTTCAGCGCATTTTCATACTCATAGAGGGGAACCCGTGTCGATCAGCCCTCACTACTGCCGTATAGGCTCCGGCTTGACGATGTTCGGGGACGTGGTCGAAGGCCGCGGCGGCACCGCGGTGATCGGCTAGACCGACCCTTCATCGACTGCCTCCGCCCAATCCGAAACAGAATCCCTTTGACAGCGGATCAGACTCCCGTAAAATAGGCTTCATGTCGGAGATCGTGAAACCCAGTGTTCAGGCGTTCCTTGTCTGCGATCAAGTGATCGAGGACAGCGTCACCAAGAAGAAAAGTCTCATCGGCTTGTTCACGCATCTCCAAGCCCTCAACTTTCCGTTTCAACACCAGCAGATGGGCCTGTACTTCTGTCTGACCGACGCCGAGGGTGTGTACCGCTTCGACATCGATCTCATGTATCTCAACACCGAACAGCTCGTCTGCCGCGCCACGCTTCCCAATATTGTGATCGCCGATCGTCTCCAGATTTCCGATTTCGGCATCAATATGCCCTCGCTCGTGTTTCCCGCCCCCGGCCGCTACGAATTCCGTCTCCGGATGGAAGGCCACTTGATCGCTCAGAAAGATTTCAACGTCATGCAGCTCTCGACCCACCAGACGGCCTAAGCATCGCTTTATCTCCCTTGTTTCGAGCGCCGGCCCTTCTCCCGCGCCTGCTCCATGTGGTAGAAATGGCTGGAAACGCAGAC
Source organism: Nitrospirota bacterium (assembly GCA_046734935.1). Classification (GTDB taxonomy): domain Bacteria; phylum Nitrospirota; class Nitrospiria; order Nitrospirales; family Nitrospiraceae; genus Nitrospira_C. The sequence continues at coordinate 34,569 of JBKPSD010000129.1, read as the reverse complement.
ATCCGCCGTCAATGCCGTGGAGGCTACGGAGCGACCGTGCCTGAAGGAACCAGTGCATCCAATTTCATCCGCGAAATCGTGGCCGCCGACCGCGCGGCGGGGAAACACGGCGGCCGCGTCGTCACTCGCTTTCCGCCGGAACCGAACGGCTACCTCCACATCGGCCATGCGAAGTCCATTTGTCTCAATTTCGGCCTGGCCGCCGAGCACTCGGGCGGTATCTGCCACTTGAGATTTGATGACACCAACCCCACGACGGAAGATCGCGAATACGTCCAGTCGATCCAGGAGGACGTCCGCTGGTTGGGATTCGACTGGGGAGACCGCCTGTTTTTCGCGTCGGACTACTTCGACCGGCTCTACGAATTTGCTGAGCGCCTGATCAAGAACGGCCAAGCCTACGTCGACAGTCTCTCGGCGGACGAGATGCGGCAGTATCGTGGCACGTTGACCGAACCGGGAAAGAACAGCCCCTACCGGGACCGCTCTGTCGACGAGAACCTCGATCTCTTCCGTCGCATGCGCGCGGGCGACTTTCCTGACGGCTCGCATGTCCTCAGGGCAAAAATCGACATGGCATCACCCAATCTCAATTTGCGCGATCCCGTGCTGTATCGGATCCGGCATGCATCCCACTATCGGACAGGCCGTAGCTGGCCTATTTATCCTTCGTACGACTACGCCCATCCGTTTTCGGATGCCATCGAAGGCGTGACGCATTCCGTCTGCACACTGGAGTTCGAGGACCATCGTCCGTTGTATGACTGGGTGGTTGAACGCGGCGGCACGTCGGACCGTCCGCAACAGATCGAGTTCGCGCGTCTCAATCTCACCCATGCCGTCATGAGCAAGAGAAAATTACTGGAGCTCGTCGAAGACCAGCACGTGGCCGGATGGGACGATCCGCGCCTTCCGACGCTCAAGGGACTTCGCCGCCGGGGATACACGCCCGAGGCGATCCGCGCCTTCTGCGAGCATATCGGGGTTTCCAAACGGGAGGCCGTCGTCGAAATGCAGTTGCTCGAGCACTTCATTAGGGAGGACCTGAACAAGCGGGCGGCCCGGGTAATGGCCGTGCTGCGGCCGCTGAAAGTGGTGATCGAGAATTACCCGGAGCAGGCATTGGAGGAATTGGAGGCCGTCAATAACCCGGAGGATCCTTCGGCCGGCACGCGTTCAGTGCCTTTTTCCCGCACGCTCTATATTGAGCGGGATGATTACTTGGAAGATCCCCCAAAAGAATTTTTCCGTCTAGCGCCGGGGCGAGAAGTTCGCCTCCGGTACGCCTACATTATTAAGTGCATCGGGATGACGAAGGATCCGCGGAGCGGCGAAGTGACCGAAGTGCGTTGCACCTACGATCCTCTGACGAAGAGCGGCGGACCTGAGGCGAAGAGAAAGGTAAAAGCCACCATCCATTGGGTGTCCGCCGCCCACGCGGTGGACGCGGAAGTACGGCTCTATCACCCGCTCCTGAACACGGACCTTACGACCGGGACGCCGGAGGAAGATTGGATGACCTGCCTGAATCCAAAGTCCCTGGAACGGCTAACTGGGTGCCGCGTCGAACCGAGCCTCAAGGGAGCCGCCCCCGGAAGCCGGTTTCAGTTCGAGCGACTGGGCTATTTTTGCGTTGATCCCGATTCCGGGCCGGGCCTGCCAGTCTTCAATCGCACGGTGTCGCTCAAGGACGCGTGGGCTCGAGCTGAGAAGCGTCAACCCTCGCGGTAATCTTCAGCGCACAGCCCTGCAAACGTCTCTTTTTTCGCCAGCTTGCGGCCCCGCCCTTTACAGATTAGACATCCCTGATAGGCTTGAAGTGTCGCGCGGAGAAGTCGACTTTGCTTTACACGGAGTCTCCGATTGCAACACCGGACCAGGCCGGTCAACCGCACGCCCGACAGGAGCCAAGATGATCGAATGTCGCCAATATCCTCGAGTCCCCGTCGATTTGCAGGTCTATTTCTCCACGACAGGCAACAATTCGATCCGCGAAGGCACCATGTTCGATCTGTCGGCAGGCGGATGCGCAGTGACGAGCATGGCCAGCGTTCGGGCCGGTTCAGCTGTCCGGATCCTCATTCGCGCGACTGACCTCGGATCTCCCATCACGATCGAGTCCGCAGCGGTTCGTTGGAGCAAACATGGTGAGTTCGGTGTAGAGTTCCTCGGCGTTTCTGAGGTCGACCAAAATCGATTGCACCGTTTACTTCACGCAAAGACCAGCTACCCTATCCGTCCCAGCTGATCTCTTTCCTCCCTCCGTGTGGTAAAATCGCGAGATGATTTGCCCGTTATGCCGTCGGCCGACCGCGTGGGACGACAATCCCTGGCGGCCTTTCTGCTCGGAACGCTGTCAGCTGACAGACCTGGGCACTTGGGCCGCAGAGCAATACCGTGTGCCAGGTCCAAATCTGCTCATGGAGCTGCCTGCGGAAGCCGCACAAGACCCCGATCACGATAACGCCTAGGCTGCCTGCTTTATTTAATACCTCTCGATACCTCGAGTCTCTCGTCCGGCACATTGGGCAATGTTGGTGCCCAGCGGCCGGGCGCCTGGCCTGACTCCTGCAAAGGGCGTATGACCGCGGGAGGGGCAACGTACAAGAACGGCGATTTGCCTCTTGTTTGGTCCTTAATGGGTTACACCATGAGACAGGTCATCCCACAGGGGAGACAACTCGTCTCACCAGCGAGGAGTGTTTATGGCTAAAGGGAACAGTCGTGAGAAGAGCCGGAAACCCGGCAAGACCAAGAACGGCAACAGCAAACACACTGCCGGCAAGCCCATGGACAGCAAGCCGGGGGAAGCCGAATCGACCCTCAGGCGAACCCTCGTAATTGACGTGGGAGGCAGTGGGATCAAGGCGACTGTGCTCAATGATTTGGCGAAGCCTCTCAGTGAGCGATTGCGGCGAGAATCTCCAGCCTCCGGTTTACCGGGAGCGGTCATGGATATCATGATCGCGCTGGCCAGTGATTTAGAGCCGTTCGACAGGGTCTCAGTCGGCTTCCCCGGCGTCATCATCAATGGCATCGTCAAGCAAGCACCGAATCTGGCCAAGGAATGGAAGGGGTTCAATATTGCCGAGGTGTTGCAGGCACGATTTCAGAAGCCCGTTCGCGTCGCCAACGATGCTGACGTACAAGGATTCGGCGCGATCGCTGGAACCGGCGTGGAATTGGTGGTCACCCTCGGGACCGGCGTGGGCACGTCGCTTTTCGCCGATGGGCGTCTCGTACCCAATCTTGAAATCGGAAGAGACAAGCTGAGGAACTCGCAGTTGCAGAAAGTCGGTAAAAAAAGGTGGAATAAACGTCTGTTGAGATTTATCGAGCGGCTAGAAGAGGTGTTTCACTTCTCGAAGCTATATATCGGCGGCGGTAATTCAAAGGAAGTAGACGTTTCTCTCCTGCCGCCGAACGTAACGATCATTTCCAATCTAAACGGCTTAGTCGGCGGCATTGCATTGTGGCGGGACGAAGCGGTGCCTGCAACCATTCCGGCTCAGCCAGTAAAGGCAGACCACACCAATCCTCCCCTCGCCGCCTGATGACATCTGGACTTGAAAAGGTGGCTGGGGGACTAGGAATCGAACCTAGGTAGCCAGCTCCAAAGGCTGGCGTCCTACCGCTAGACGATCCCCCAGCGCGGTACGGGCGTGACAGGTACGCGGAACGCATCTGGAGAAGGTTGGCTGGGGGACTAGGAATCGAACCTAGGTAGTCAGATCCAGAGACTGACGTCCTACCGCTAGACGATCCCCCAACCGGCGTTCAACGTAATACACGACCAATCTATCCGTCAAGCGTGAGTAGCCTCTGCGCGCGCCAAGCTTTGCTGCAACCGGGACAGCGTGCGGTCGCGGCCCAGCACCTCCATCACGTCGAAGAGACCGGGACTTGCCGTGCGGCCGGTCAAGGCCACGCGAACCGGTTGGGCGAGTTGACCCATCTTCATCCCTTCTTCCTCAACCAGCCGCTTGAACTGCTCTTCCCACGTCTGCTTCGAGAACGCGGGTAGCGAGAGAAAGCGCTCGAGCAGCTTTCGCAGCACGGGGGCGTTCGCCTGCGTCAAAAATTTCTTTGCCGCTTCTTCTTCCCACACAACCGCTTCCCCGAAATACGGCTTGACCCATTCGACCATCTCGATAAGGGTCTTGGCCCGTTCTTTGACGAGAATCACCAACTGAACCAGCCAGTCGCCCTTCACAGGACGAGACGGATCGATCAGACCGGCCTGTTCCAAGAAGGGCAGCAATGCCCGTGCCACCGACTCCGGCGGACTGGTCTTGATGTATTCGGCATTCATCCAAAGCAGCTTGTCGGGATTGAAGACGGCGGCAGACGACTGAACATTTTTCCAGGTGAACTTCTCGATGAGTTCAGACCGCGTGAAGACTTCCTGGTCGCCGTGCGACCACCCGAGCCGGACAAGATAATTCACCATCGCCTCGGACAGATATCCCATCTCTTTGTAGGCGATGATAGAAGTCGCCCCGTGCCGCTTCGAAAGCCGCGCCTTGTCCGCTCCCAAGATCATAGGCAAATGCCCGAACTGAGGTACCGGAAATCCCAAGGCGTGAAACATCGGTACTTGGCGAGGCGTATTCGTCAGGTGATCGTCGCCCCGCACCACGTGGGTGATCTGCATGAGCGCATCGTCCACCACGACGGAAAAATTGTATGTGGGATAGCCGTTCGATCGCAGGATAATCAAATCGTCGAGAACGGCGTTGTCGAACACAATCTTGCCCTTGATGAGATCGTCGACCACCGTCTCCCCAGTCTGCGGCGCTTTGAATCGCAACGCGGCTTCTGCGGACGGTTGGGTAATGCCACGACTCCGACACCGGCCGTCGTATCGAGGCGAAAGGCCTTTGGCTTCCGCCTCCTTTCTCCTGACTTCCAGCTCCTCGGCTGTGCAGACACACCAGTAGGCCTGCCCTTGTTCAAACAATCTCATGGCATGACTGCGGTAGAGTTCCATTCGCTCGGTCTGTCGATAGGGCCCCTCGTCCCAATCCAGTCCGACCCACTGCAGGCCCTCGATGATGGCTTGAATGGACTGGTCGGTTGAACGGCTTTGGTCCGTGTCTTCAATCCGTAGGATGAAGACGCCCTGCTGTTGTCTGGCGTAGAGCCAGTTGAAGAGCGCTGTGCGTACCCCTCCGATGTGCAGGAAACCGGTTGGACTGGGCGCAAAGCGGACGCGGACTTGAGTCATGGTACGGCTCTGGTGATTAAGGGCCGGTATCTATAACATGAGCGAACGTACGTGGAAAAGCGCCCATAGACTTTGATAAGACTGACTGAGCAGATTCGGAGCTCCATGGCGGAACACACGCAATCCGCGACGGTCCTTTCGGCTACGGATCTCACGCCAGGCGTACGACAACTCGTCGTCCTGCCTCGAGAGCAGGCGATCGACTTCAAGCCCGGGCAATGGGTGTCCCTCAAGTTGCCGGTCGGCAGTCGACCGCCGCTCAATCGTGCGTACTCCATGGCGGCACCTTCGACAGGTTCCGGCGAATTAACGTTGGTTTTCGATCGTGTCACGGATGGAGTCGGTTCGACCTATCTCTTTCAGTTGAAACCCGGGGCAGAGTTGGCTCTCTCAGGACCTTACGGGAACTTTGTGCTTCCGCCGTCGATTGATCGTGAGCTCCTCTTTGTGGCCCGTTATACGGGTCTAGTCCCCATCCGATGCATGCTCAAAGAGCTCTATGCCCGGCCCTTTCGCGGCTCCGTCTTCCTTGTCGCCGTGGCGCCGGCGGAGGAGGAACTCCTCTTCCATCATGAATTCCTGTCGTTAGCCGTCACCCATCCCGGCTTTCGATATTTACCGCTCGTGGCGGCAGCCGGAGAGCAACAGGCCGTCGACCTGACGTTGCCCATGCTGCGGCCGTTGTTCGATGTCAGCGAGAAAGCCCTCCCGATGTTGTGCGGGACAAAGGGATTCGTCAGGCCGTTGCGAAGTCACTTTGTCAAGGCGGGATACGACCGCAAGCAGGTGAAGACGGAAACATACGACTGAAGCCCGACACTTCCCTTCAATGACCTTCCTTGACGAGGTTTTTGTTGACTGCCGGAATTTCCACCACGATATCCTTCATGCCGTTAGGGACGCATTGGCAGGCAAGCCGTGACTGCAGGGTCGTCATGGGCGCCTCGTCGAGCTGGTCAAATTCGTCGTCAGTCCCCTCATTACAGGTGTCCAACCCCTGCTTGACGATTACATGACAGGTCGAGCAGGCACATACTCCACCGCAGACGTGCTCCAATTCCACCCCGTTTCCCATTGCAATGTCGAGCAGACTTCCGGGCAGACCGGTCTGGCCATAGGGGATTTTCGCTGGATCTACCTGGACTTTGGTCACCCCCCGTCCCGGCGATAGGTACGTCACCGTATAGGGCTGCTTGGGTAGCTCGACGTCGGCCTTCTCTATATAAGGGTTGGTACCACCCATGTCTTAGTCCTTTCTCGATCAGGAGCCGTTCGTTGACACACCAGAAACGCACGTGCTACTATCCGACTAAAGTGGTCGGAGATCATTATAGTCTCCGATTGGATCGATCGGCAATAGCGTTATGTTGAAAATCTCGAAAAAGACCGATTATGCCCTTATGGCGCTCCAGCACATCGCCTCCCTACAGTTCGGCGATACCGCTCCGGGCCGCGTCGTCAATACCAAGGAAATCGCCGAAGAGTACAACATTCCCCTCGAGCTGCTCGCCAAGGTCCTCCAGGTTCTCTCGAAGAGCGGCATGATCGAAAGCCATAACGGCCCGAAGGGAGGTTACCTGCTGGCGCGAAGCGCCAGGCAAATCACCATCGCGCAGATCCTTGAAAGTATCGAAGGGCCGTTAGGAATTACTGATTGTTCGCACGAAAAAGAAGGCGAATTCTGCATGCAACGGGAACACTGCAATATCCGCACACCCTTGTTGAAAGTGCAAGACAGCATCTATCAACTGTTGAACAACATGACCCTTCAAGACATGTTGGGCGGCACCCCGCTGATCACCATTCAGTCCCCGACCGCACAAGGAGTTGAACGATGAAGTTTCCCATTTTCTTGGATAATCACTCCACCACGCCGATGGACCCGCGCGTCTTGGAGGCCATGCTTCCCTATTTCGTTGAGAAGTTCGGCAATGCCGCAAGCCGCAATCACGCCTTCGGTTGGGAGGCGGAAGAGGCGGTTGAAAAGGCGCGAAAGCAAATCGCCCGCCTCATCAAGGCTGACTCGAAGGAAATCGTGTTCACCAGCGGTGCGACGGAATCGGACAACTTAGCCCTCAAAGGCGTTCTGGAAATGTACAAGGAGAAGGGCAATCACATCATTACCTCCTCCACTGAGCATCGAGCCGTGCTCGATACCGCCAAGTCGCTCGAGGCCAAAGGTCTGGCCACCGTCACCTACCTCTCCGTGGATAAACAGGGAATGGTGAATCCTCAGGACGTCCGCAATGCCATTACCGACAAGACCGTTCTCGTCTCGGTGATGTTGGCCAATAACGAAATCGGCACGATCAACCCTGTGCAAGAGATCGGCAAGATCGCCAAGGAAAAGGGCGTTCTGTTCCACTGCGATGCCACGCAGGGCGTCGGGAAAATTCCTGTTGATGTCCAGGCCATGGGCATCGACCTGATGTCGTTCTCGGCCCACAAGATCTATGGCCCGAAGGGGATCGGCGCGCTGTATGTCAGGAAGAAGAACCCGCGCGTGCGCATCGCCGCTCAGATAGATGGCGGCGGACATGAGCGAGGAATGCGGTCCGGCACATTGGCCGTGCCATTAATCGTTGGATTCGGAAAGGCCTGCGAGCTCTGTGAGCAGGAAATGCCCGTCGAGTCCGCTCGCTTGGTCAAGATGCGGGACCGCCTGCAAGCCGGCATCATGGCCGCCCTCGAAGAAACGTATCTGAACGGCCATCCGACCAATCGCCTTCCGGGGAATCTGAATATTTCCTTCGCCTATGTGGAAGGTGAATCGCTGTTAATGGGCATGAAGGAGATTGCCCTGTCGTCGGGTTCCGCCTGCACCTCCGCGACACTCGAACCCTCGTATGTTCTTCGGGCCCTCGGCGTCGGGACGGAACTCGCGCATTCCTCGATCCGCTTCGGCCTAGGCCGGTTCAATACGGATGAAGAGGTTGACTATGCGATCAAAAAGGTTATCGAAATTGTGACGAAGCTGCGCGAAATGTCTCCGCTCTACGAAATGGCGAAAGAAGGAATCGATCTGAAGTCCGTTCAATGGGCCGCTCACTGAGAGAGAAAACGAGTCATAAATCTCAGATCTCACCTATTCGGAGGCTATCATGGCGTACAGTGACAAGGTCGTCGATCATTTCAACAATCCCCGCAACATGGGAAGTTTTAAAAAGGACGAGGAAGGCGTCGGGACCGGGATGGTCGGCGCGCCGGAATGCGGTGACGTCATGAAATTGCAGATCAAGGTTCAGGACGATACGATCGTCGATGCGAAATTTAAGACGTTCGGATGCGGGTCCGCGATCGCGAGTTCCAGCCTGGCGACCGAGTGGTTGAAAGGGAAGACGATTGAGGAAGCCCAAAAAATCAAGAACACGGACATCGTGCAGGAGCTGAACCTCCCGCCGGTGAAAATTCACTGTTCCGTGCTGGCCGAGGACGCCATCAAGGCCGCCTTGGCCGACTATCAGAAAAAGGCCGAAACCAAGTAACGCAGGAAAGGAGCGCCTCATGGATACCACCAACACTGAGACTCAGGCGCCAGTGATTACCCTGACCGAGGCGGCGATCAAGGAAGTAAAGCGCCTGATCAACGTCCAGGGCATCACGGACGGCGGGCTCCGTCTCGGGGTCAAAGGAGGCGGCTGCTCGGGTCTGAGCTATACCATCAACTTTGATGAGAAGATCGGCGCGCACGATCAGGTCTTCGATTTCGACGGCGTCAAGGTGATCGTCGATGTCAAGAGCGCGATTTATCTCCAGGGCACGCAGCTCGATTACCAGAAAGATCTCATGGGCGGGAATTTCAAGTTCGTCAATCCGAACGCGAACAAGACGTGCGGATGCGGGGAATCGTTCTCCGCATAACCCGGTGGACATCTGACGCTCTTCCCCTGCAGGCATGGCCAGAAGCCATGCCTGTTTTGTCAGAACGACCAGGACGAATGGAACACTCGCACACTCATAGCGCCGGCCGCCGCGAATTGCAGATGGCCAGAAGCATGTGCTGGCACTGTCAATCCGAAGTGTCCGGAGAGTACTTCTGCGAACGCTGCGTCAAAGTGCAGCCCGTCTCGAAAGAGGCCGACTACTTTACGTGCCTCGGCTTTCCGCGCCGGCTCACGATCGACCAACAGAAACTCGAGGAGAAATTTTACGAGCTCAGCCGGGCCTTCCATCCGGACTTCTATCAGAATAAAAGCGACACGGAGCAGGCGATCAGTCTGAGTAATGCCGCCACGCTGAACACCGCCTACCGCACGCTTCGGGATCCGATCCAGCGCGCCGAATATCTGATTGCCATCGAGGCCGGTGCCATGAAAGAGATCAGGACCTCGCCGCCGGCCGACCTGTTCGAGGAGATTCTCGAACTGCAAGACATACTTGAAGAATACCGGGCCTCGGACCAGTCCTCTGAAAGCGGGCGGAAACTGCGGGCGCAGCTGCAGACGGCGCAGCAGACGCTGGAACGCAGAAAGCACGAAATGGAAGCGCAGCTCGAGCGGCTGTTCGTGGACTGGGACGCCTTGCAAGACCGAGGGGAGGCTACAAGCGCCAGCCGCACCGAACGCGACCGTTTGCTGAAGCACATGCGGGAGATCCTCTCGAATCGCACCTATGTCAGCAGTATTGTCGATGACCTCGTAAACACCATCGGATAGTCATGACACGCATCGTTGGAATCGATCTGGGCACCACCAACTCACTGGTCGCCTATATGAAGGACGGCCTGCCTACGGTTATTCCGGGCCGGGGCGGACGGACCATGGTGCCGTCCGTCGTGGCCATGACCGATAATGGCTTGATCGTGGGCGATTCCGCCAAGGAGCACCTCACCCGCACGCCGGAACGAACCGTCTATTCCGTCAAACGCTTCATGGGCAAAGGAATGGCGGACGTACAGGGGGAGTTGGCCTATTTCCCGTACGCCCTGACCGAACAAGGCGGCGTGATCCGGATCAAGCTCGGAGAGAAATCGTACTCGCCGCCGCAGATTTCTGCGATGATCTTGAAAGAGCTGAAGCAGCGGGCCGAAGCGCATCTCGGAGAGAGCATTGGGAAAGCCGTCATTACGGTACCGGCTTACTTCAACGATAGTCAGCGGCAGGCGACCAAAGACGCAGGGATGATCGCCGGGCTTGAAGTGGTGCGCATCATCAACGAACCGACGGCCGCCTCCCTCGCCTACGGCCTTCAGGAAAAAACGCAGGGCACCATCGCCGTCTATGACCTTGGAGGCGGCACCTTCGACATCTCGATCCTGAAGCTCAAAAACGGCATTTTCGAAGTACTGGCCACCAACGGCGACACGCACTTGGGAGGCGACGACATCGACCGGCGCATTGCGGACCTCTTTTTGACTGAGATCCGCCAGACATCCGGCGTCGATCTGTCAGCTTATCCCGACTACATGCAGACCGTCCGCCTCGAAGCGGAACGGGCGAAGATCCGGCTCTCCGATTCCATGAAAACCGAAGTGTGCATCGATCTTCCGGAGGGGAAAGGCCGCTTTAGTCGCGACTTAACGCGGGATCAACTGGAATCGCTGACCGCAGATATCGTTGATCGAACCTTGTCACCCTGCCGACTGGCCCTGAAGGACGCAGGTCTTGGCCCGGAAGGCATCGACGAAGTGGTGCTCGTGGGCGGATCCACGCGTATGCCGCTGGTCCGCCAGCGCGTGCAGGCTCTGTTCGGGAAACAACCCCATTGTCATCTCAATCCGGACGAGGTGGTCGCCCTCGGCGCCGCCGTCCAGGCGGACATCCTCACCGGCGGCACGACCGACATGTTGTTGCTGGACGTCACGCCGCTTTCACTGGGTATCGAGACGATGGGCGGCGTGATGAGCAGTTTGATCAGGCGCAACACGACCATCCCGGCAAGCGCCAAGGAGATGTTCACGACCTACGTCGACGGTCAGACGGGCGTCGATATTCACATTCTCCAGGGTGAACGCGAGCTGGTGAAGGACAACCGCAGCCTCGCCCGCTTTCGGCTAAAAGTACCGCCGCTGCCCGCAGGAGTGCCCCGAATCGAAGTCACCTTCCTGATCGACGCGAACGGCATTCTCAACGTCAAGGCGAGCGACATGCGGACGGGCCAGAGCCAATCCATCGAGGTGAAACCGTCGTACGGCCTATCCGACAGCGAAGTCGAGCGCATGATCGAGGATTCGTTCAAGTTCGCGCAGGAAGATGTGAGCGCCCGCAAATTGATCGAAGCGCGCCTCGACGCCGGCGCCTTGATCGCCGCCACCGAAAAGTCACTGGTGGAGGCCGGCACACTCGTCCCTGAACGGGACGCGGCCGCCGTCCGGGAGGCCCTATCGTCGCTTCACTCCGCCAAGGATGGGAGCGACCCCAAGGCTATTCGGGCGCGCATGGCCGAACTGGAGCAGGCGGCAAAACCCTTGTCGGTGGCCATGCTGGATGACTCACTCAAACGAGGTCTGCAGGGCAAGAAAGTATCCGAGGTCACGAAGCCGTAAAGGGCAGGATTCAGGAGAATTTGCATGGATCTGAAATGGAATAACGCCGAAGACATTGCCATTCGGCTGGTCGAAGAACACCCGGAAACCGACCCATTGACCGTGCGCTTCACCGAGATGCATGCCTGGATTGTCGCGCTGCCGGATTTTAAGGACGATCCGAAAAAGTCAAACGAGAAGATTCTGGAAGCCATCCAGATGGCGTGGCACGAGGAATTTCAGGACTCTCATTCCGGCTGATCGATTTTGTAGAAATCCATCGGATCGAGACGGCGCTGCGCCGCCTGCGTCGGCTCACTGCCTCGCGCAAAAATCTCCACGTTGCCCGGCTGATCCTCCTGCTCCGAATTGAGAAGGCCTGTCGCCGGATCCACTTTCACGAATGTGATGCCGTCTGGAATAGTAAACGGCACGACCGGCAGCGACTTGAGCGCCTCCTTCATGAAGCCGATCCAGATGGGCAATGCCGCGTGCGCTCCCGATTCCGTTTCGCCCAGCGAACGGCGGTCGTCGAAGCCGACGAATGTGCCGGCGACCAGATTCGGCGTCCCACCGATGAACCAGGCGTTGATGTACTCGTTCGTCGTGCCCGTCTTTCCGGCGATGGGACGGCCGAGCGTCTTCGCCGCCTGACCGGTGCCTTTCTGCACGACATCCTCCATCATGTTCGTGATCAGATAGGCCGTTTCTTTCGAGACGACTTCTTCGCTGTGCGGTTCCTGCTGCTCCAGCACCTCGCCCGCGTTGTCCGTGACCGAGACGACGGCAAACGGCTCGGCCCGGCTCCCCTGATTGAGAAACACGCCGTAAGCGGACGTCAATTCCATGAGCCCGAGCGACGAAGAGCCCAGGCCTAGCGACAAATCCGGCGCCAGCGGGCTGGTGATTCCAATTTGGCGGGAAAAATCCATGACGTTTTTAATGCCGACCTTGTCGAGCAGCCTGACGGTCGCCAGGTTGTGCGAATGCGCCAGCGCCTCGCGAAGGGTAACCATTCCGTGAAATTTCTTGCCGTAATTTTCCGGCTTCCACGTTTTTTCCTCTTCCACCTGTTCGTAGACGACGGGAGCATCAAGCACCACCGACGCAGGACTCATTCCTTGATTGACCGCAGTCGCGTAGATGATCGGCTTGAACGCCGACCCGGGCTGCCGATGCGCCTGCACGGCCCGGTTATACTCGCTGCGGTTGAAGTCGTAGCCTCCGATCATCGCCCGGATCGCGCCTTGCGTCGGCTCAATAGCGATTAATCCACCTTCGACCAACGGCGTTTGTTCCAGCTGCACTAACACCTGGTCCTTTTCAACTTTCTTGACTCTGACTTCCACCACGTCTCCGGGCTTGAGGATCTGTTTTGGATTGGCGCTCACCAGAACGTCCTTCACGACGTCCGGTCCCGTCAGGCGCCTTTTGGCCCATGCCATATCGTCGAAGGACAGTTTGCCGGCGACGTTGCCGATCTGGACCCAAAAGACGTCTTTACCCACCTTCGTCACGACCGCTTCGCGCTCGTCGCCTGCCGCGAGCGGTTGATCGGTCGCGGCAACCGGGGCATTGGCCGCCGTGACGCTGCCCGGATCGACGGTGCGGACCGGACCGCGCCAGCCCTGGCGCTTGTCGAGCTCCCGCAAGCCGGCTTTGAAGGCCGTTTCCGCCGCCCGCTGCATGTCGAGATTGAGCGTGGTCTTGATCTGAAGGCCGCCCTTGTAGACCATCGTTTCTCCGTACTTCGCGATGAGCAGCTGCCGGACGTATTCCACGAAGTACGGAGCCGTCTGTTCGCTGCCGGGGCGCCGGAAACTGAGCGGTTCGGCGATGGCTTGGTCGTGCTGCGCCGTCGTGAGGAATCCCGCCTCCTGCATCCGGTCCAGCACATGTTCCTGCCGCTTCTTGGCCCGCGCGTAGTTCTTGAACGGAGAAAAATGGTTCGGAGATTTGGGAAGTCCGGCAAGAAAAGCGGCTTCCGCGATGGTCAGGCTGGAAAGTTCCTTCCCGAAATAGGATTGCGCCGCGGCGGCGACCCCATAGGCGCCCTGGCCGAAATAGATTTGATTGAGATAGGTTTCAAGGATCTGTTCTTTGGTGGAGACCAGCTCCATTTTGTACGCCAACACGAGCTCGCGCACCTTCCGGTCGAACGTCCGTTCCGACGACAAGAACAACGAGCGGGCCAGCTGCTGAGTGATCGTGCTCGCGCCCTCGACCTTGCCGCCGCGGCGGAGGTTCGTCCAGGCGGCCCGGAGAATACCGATGTAGTCCAGGCCGGGATGCTCGAAAAACCGCACGTCTTCGACGGCGATAACGGCCCGCCGCAAATGCTCGGGGATTTGCTGTAGCGGCGTCAAAATCCGCCGCTCGATGAAAAACTGGCCGATGAGCTGCTTGTCGCTGGAATACACCTGCGTCACGAGACTCGGCTGGTAATTCTGAAGCTGACCGAGATCCGGCAGATTCTGGGCGTAATACCACAGGAGGCCGCCGGTTCCAATCAAGCCGCCGACAACGAGGGCCAAGACGATGATCAGCGCGATTTGCCACCGGCGCCGGGGCCGCCGCGGCGGCGGCTCACGGGGCGTATCCGAAAGTTGGACTGGCCGGTCGATCAATGTCATGGGAGTTGGTTTGAGGAGGTTCGTCACCACGATACCGTGGACCCTCTCAAAACACAAGCAACTTACCGGCTTGTCGACGCAGCGATAATTCGGGTATACTGCCTGCTCGACGCCCGACAGTCGGGGCGTCTTTTTTTTTCTCAACAGGACACGACTCCAATGTCTCACTTGCGCGCGCCGCACGAACGCCGAAACGACATCCGCAACATCGCGATCATCGCCCACGTCGATCACGGCAAGACGACGCTTGTGGACGCCCTTCTTCGGCAGACGCATGTCCATCGCAAGATCGAGGACATGGGCGAACGCATCATGGACTCGATGGATCAGGAACGCGAGCGCGGGATCACGATTCGGGCGAAGAATGCCAGCGTCACCTACAAGAACGTGAAAATCAACATCGTGGACACCCCTGGCCATGCGGACTTCGGAGGCGAAGTTGAGCGGACCCTCCGCATGGTGGACGGCGTCCTGCTCCTGGTGGATGCCAAAGAAGGTCCGATGCCCCAGACGACGTTCGTGCTCAGGAAGGCCCTTGCACTCGGCCACAAAGCGATCGTGGTCATCAACAAAATCGACCGGCCCGACGCCGTCATCGACGACGTCGTGAACCGGACGTTCGATTTGTTCGTGCACCTGGGAGCGACGGATGAGCAATTGGACTTTCCGATCGTCTACACGTCGGCGATCAAGGGCATTGCGACGCTCGACGCGAACAAGCCAGGCACGGATATTTCGCCGCTGCTCGATACCGTCCTGGCACAGATCCCCGCCCCCGCCATCCATGCCAACGCGCCCTTGCAGATCCTCGTCCTGGCCCTCTTGTACGATTCGTACAAGGGGAAAATGGGGGTCGGAAAAATTCAATCCGGCTCGATCTCACGCCGCCAGCCGGTGCTGATCCTCGGAAAAGACGGGGCTCAGATGGCGGGGAAGGTCTCCGACCTGGCCGTCTATTCGGGTCTGGAGCGCATCGACGTAGAGCAGGCCGAAGCCGGTGAAATCGTGGCCGTCGCGGGATTGGACCAGGTGAGCATAGGCGACACGATCGCGGATGCGGAACAGCCGCTGGCGCTTCCGCGTGTCACCATCGACGAGCCGACCGTGCAAATGACCTTTTCGGTGAACAACAGCCCCTTCGCCGGGCGGGAAGGCCGATTTCTGACTTCGCGGCACCTCCGCGAGCGCCTGTTCAAGGAGCTCGAAACCAATGTATCCTTGCGCGTGCAGGAAACCGACAGCCCGGACCGTTTCCTCGTGGCCGGCCGCGGCGAGCTGCACCTCGCAGTGCTCATCGAACAAATGCGGAGAGAGGGATATGAGCTCCAAGTGTCACAGCCCGAAGTCATCCTGCACCGGTACGGCGGCAGGGTCACTGAGCCGTACGAGGAGCTGACGATCCAAGTGCCGGAAACCTATCAGGGCGCGGTGATCGAGGAGATCGGCAAGCGCCGGGGCGAAATGCGCCACATGAAACTCGTCCATTCGGACGCCGGCCCGAGCGAGATGCATCTCGAGTATCACATCCCGACCAGGGGCATCATGGGCCTGAAGAATGTGCTGCTGGCAAAAACCCGCGGCACAGTGATCATGCACCACGTTTTCAAGGCCTATGAGACCGCGAACGAACAGGATCTGTTGGTGGCGCCGCACGGTTCACTATGCGCCTTTGAAGACGGCACGAGCACGGCCTATGCGCTGTTCATGACGCAGGAGCGCGGCGTGATGTTCATTGGGCCAGGGGTGGAAGTGTATCGAGGCATGGTCGTCGGTGAAAACAGCCGCGACGAAGACCTCGACGTGAACGTCTGCAAGGAAAAGCATCTCACCAACATGCGGGCCTCCGGATCTGATGAGGCGTTGATTCTCACGCCGCCGCAGGAGATGTCGCTGGAGTTCGCCCTGGAATACCTCGGGCCGGATGAGCTCGTGGAAGTCACGCCCAACAGTTTGCGCATTAGAAAGCGGCTTCTCCATCCTGAAGATCGGCGCAAGGCCAGGAAAGCCGGCAAGTAAAGCATTTGGATACGATGGGAATCGCTCGTGCCCGCAGGATCCTCAGAATGGCCGTACGCAAGGCCGCAGCGAGCGCAGAGATGAGACGTACTTTTGCCGTACGCTGAGTCTTTAAGCGGTGCGAGAGCGCGCTGACGGCCTTTTTCACGATCCTGCCATGCGCATCAAGAAAAAATCCCCAAGACCCTCCTCGAAGCGGCCGCCCTTGTATTTCGTCGGCTATCGAGGGACGCGGCCGATGCCGGACGAACTCGTGCTCTGGTTTGACCGGGCGTACGGCGGGCCGTTGAAGATCGCGCGCGAGAACGATGCGCCCGACGCCTGGCATATGACGCACGGGCCATGGACGGCGCATGTCGTCATGCCGCTCCCCTCAACCCATACCGCGGGATTGGCGGATCAGTTATCGTGGGAGCACGACCAGATAGGGGCCATCGCTCCTTCCGCGATGCCGCCGCGAGAGATGCCCGATACGCTGCTGCTCGCGGCGCGCCTTGCCCGAGGTTTGACGCTTTTGACGCAGGGAACCGCCTACGACATTACGACGCAGCAGTACCTCAACCCATCGGATTGGCAGGACCGGAGTCTGGATGGCTTTCTGTCCGATGACCACGTGATCATTGGACAAGACGATCAGGCCAAGCCGGGCGTCGTGTGGTGTTATACGCTCGGGCTCTCCAAATTCGGCTATGACGAATTGGAGACGTTCGTCCCGCAAGGAGTTCCGGATCGCACAGCCAAAGATCTTCTCGGCGAGTCGATTCAGGAGATCATCCGGCTAGGCCAATCTCCCAAGGTCGGCGCCTCATTCACGCTGCCCCTTCTGAGCCGAACGATTACGATCACGAATCACCGCACTGCTGCTCCCGGAGGGCGCATGCTTGGCTTCCGGGAGCTGCAGTGGACATAAGCAAATCGTCGTCCAAAGCTAGGTAGCTACCCCCCACCCCCGTCGACAGCACTAAAGTTGGCTTCCGCCGTGCGATCACGGTCCATCGTGAGCACACATTGCGGCGTTGTCTGATTGTTACAGGGCCCCCCACGCCACTCGTTAAAGGCCGAGCCGGGATCTGGTGCTTCTGTGAGCGTGACGACAGTACCTTGCAGGTACGTGGCCGTACAGGCCACACCGCAAACGATCGCGCCGGTATTATCTGTCACCGTCCCAGTCCCTCGTCCTGTGTTTCTCACCGTCAATGTGACGGTTACCGGAACAATCTCGAACTGGGCGGATACCGTTCTGTCGACGTCCATTACGAGCGTGCACGGATCCATGCCGCCACAGGCTCCGCTCCAGCCGACGAACCTAAAGTCGGGAGCAGGGTCCGCCGTCAGCCTCACAGTGTCACCCCTGGCAAAGCTTGCAGTACAAGACCCTGGGCAACTGATTCCGCTGGGCGCACTCGTGACTCTGCCTGATCCGGTGACCTCCACCGTCAGCGTCGACGTCTGGGGTGGTACGACTCCGGTGAAGCTCGCCGTCACAGTCTGATCAACGAGCATGGCGACCGCACAAGGACCGGTCCCGGTGCACCCGCCGCCGCTCCAACCTGAGAATGTCGAGCCGTTCGAGGGCTCCGCAGTGAGCGTCACGCTGATGCCGCTCGGAAAGTTTTCATCACAATCCGCCGGGCAGGAAATACCGGGAGGACTACTGCGAACCGTACCCGGACCGTTCACGTTGACGCTCAGATGATTCGTCACCGACGGCTCAAAGCGGGCCGTCACCGTTGCATTGTCATTGACAGTACAAGGGCCGGTGCCCGTACAGCCACCGCTCCAACCAATGAAGGCAGAATTGGCCGCCGGCTCGGGATTCAAGACTACTGACAGGCCCAGCTCAAATTGAGCCGAACAAATGGCGCCACAGTCTATGCCGGCCGGCGACGACTTCACCATACCGTTACCGGCTCCCTCCTTCTGTACGGTGACCCTGAACAGTCGCACGAGGGTGACAACCACGTCGATCGGCGCGCCGGCTGCCAGGTTCACGTTCGGAACCGTGCCTCCGAATATTTTGGCATTGGCGGCATTAAATGCAGCGACGGTGATTGTTCGGTTGGGGCCCACCGGTGCTTGGATCGTCACTGGAATTTCTTGTCCGCTTGTCGGATCAGTGACCGGCACGTCCGCGGTAGCGGGAACGGGTATCCCAGGGCCGCTGATTTGGACGTTGACCCTCGTGATCTCCGTCACCTGCTGCGCCAAGGCGGGCGGGGCGCCGGGGATCCACCGTTCGAGCCATGCGAACAATCGGGAGGTGGTTGACCAATCGCGTACTTGCCGTCCATCCACGATCAACGAGAGTTTGACGGCGACAGTTTTCCCGTCAGAGCTGTCGGAACCGCAGGCCGCCAGGATCGCGACGAATAAAAGTGGCCATATGGAAGGGAGACAGGTCCGTTTCCGCATACTTCGCATTAGGCGCCCCGTAAACGATCGTTATGTCGTCGGCTTCATGGCAGTCTGATCGTGAGATTGACCGTCGAAGTGCCTCCAAACGCCGCACCGGACACTACCGCGGGCGGAGTCACCGGTGTAATGGGCAGCGGCCAATCGGGCAGCACGTACGCGGTAGATGTGCCGTTGCCTCCGAGCGACCCGGCCTTGGCGACAACGGGAGCAGTCGTCAGCCGCTCGGCCGGAGCCGCGGCTTCCCCGATGCCCGCCGCAGCCAGCGCTTCCCGGGGGGACTCCTTCTTTGGGGTATCGGGCAACGCCGTGCCTGAAATAGCCGACGCCACCGGCACGATGTGAGACTGAATGGACGTTGGCGTGCTGGGAGGCGCACCGGGCAAGGCGATCGAAAATTGGCCGGGTAGTACCAGTACCGTCGCCCCGCCGGAAGTAAAGGCCACGTTGCCGCTGCGCCCGATGTTGGCGACGCCGCTTGCCCCTTCCATTTCCATCCCCTCTTCGTCGACCGGACGCTTGCCGGCCGGCGGCTTGCCATTCACCCAGGTGACGAAATAGGTGCCGCGCGCGGTCACTGCCGATGTGCCCGCATCAATTTCAAACGTGGAATTGCCTCCCTCGAACTGGCGGGTGACGAGCGCGCGAACCGAGCCGCGGCTCAAGTGCGCGACAAAGGCTCGCTGATCGCCACCCGATTCGTAGGTCTGTTCCACAATCTCCAGACGGCTGTCGTCTCCGAGCGTGAGAAGGCTGTCGTCGGCGAACAGCACCTTGCAGCGCGAACCGGCCCGGCTGTCAAAAATCGACAACCGTCCGATCTCGTCGAACGGACGGAGGGCCACGGGAGGCTTCATGGTCGCGGGCTGCATGGTCACGGTTCCCTGCACCGCGAGCACAATGCCCACGGAATCGGACTCGTCGGCCAGAGCCGCCGTACCCGGTCCGATACAAAGACCAACCACCAGCCAAATGTAGAAGCCGCGAATCTTCATGGTACCTCCTAGAATGACCCTCCCACCGTCAGTGAAACGATGTGCCTGGAATAATCGAAGACATCGACGTTCGATTGGTCCCGCGTGTAGGAGTATTGAAACGCCAGCCATAGCCATGAACGAAGATCCCGCACCGCCGTTCCGGTGAGCTGGTAAATGTTGTCCTTGCGAACCGTAAGGTCCGGCGAGAAAGAATTCGGATTGCTATAGTTCTGCCGGTAATAATCGAAGGCCAGCTGCAGCGTGGTCGCGGTCAAAGCTTGATACGCCACGCCCGTAGACAATCGATGCCCGGTGTATTGCCAATCGCCGCTCGTCGGAATTCCGGGAGTCACCGGCCCGTCACCGCCGGGAGTGCGATCCGTATCGAACGTATAGCCGGCGCGGACATAGCCCCGGTCCTTGAACACCTTCCAGTACTGCATGGCGCCCAGCATGTAATTGTTCGCATCCCGGGTCTGGTTTACCGGCACACCGAATTGATCGTCGCGGAATGACTTGAAGTCCTTGTTCTGGTACCGGAAAAACGCCTGGGTGTAGGTGCGGTCGCTCTCAGGGATCGTCAACGTAGGCTGAATCGCATTGGATAAGAGATAGGGGTCGCCGCCGACGGTCACGTAGTCCAGCGTGTATTGCAGCCGCAGCTGCGCTGATCCTAAACGCCGTTCCACATATAGGTTCGGAGCGAAGTCGAATACGTTGAAGTCGCTGAGCCGAGCATGAATATTGCCGAACAATCCGGCCCCCGCCCCGATGGTCCACTTGTCGGTCTGAAGGAATCGATATTCGCCGCCGACGTTGAGCGCCGTGACGAAGTCGTCTTTGTGCGAAATGTTGTTGGGAAGCGCCGACCCTCCGGGCAGCAGCACGACATTGGAATCGTATTGCAGGCTCAGCGCATAGTTGGCGCTCCATCGTTTCGAGGGGACTTGACCGGCAGCTGCCGCAGACGGTCGCTCCTCCGGTGCGGCCGCCGGTTGTCCGCCTTCTACCGCCGCCCGGAACTCCGCCGTCGCCTGCTGAAATTGACGTTGCGAGTGAAGCGTTGCGCCGCGCTGATACCGGGCGTCGCTGCTCAGCTCGGGATCCAGCTTTCCGGCACGTAAAAACTTGTCGGAGGCCTGTTCATAGGACCGCTGTTCCGCAGCGGCGAGGCCTGCATAGTAGTAGAGCAGCGGGTCATCCTTCAGGGTGCGCTCGGCGACCGTCAGCTCTGTTGAGGCTTCCCGATACCGCTCCTCATGGTAGAGCGCCATGCCCAATCCCAACCTGGCGCGTGCATCCTCAGGATGGCGCTTGAGGACTTCCCGGAACCGCTCTTCCGCATCCCGATACCGTTGTAACCTCAGAGAATTCAGCCCGAGGTAGTAGCCGGTCGTCTGATCGCCCGGTTTTGCGCTCAGGGCATCCTTGAGATACCGCTCCGCCTCCCCGTAGCGGCCTTGATTGTAGAGGTAGACACCTTTGGACAGATCAAAGTCATGTTCACGATGCTCTTCCACCGCTTCCGCCGTGTGAGCGGTGGCGAACAGCACTGCCAGACAACAAGACAGGAGACACCATGCAAAGCGACGGTAACGGTTAGTCGTGCATTTCACCGTGACACTCTCAGTTGTCGATGGCGACGAGGGCCTACTCAAGAAGCGGACCCGTCTGAGCGGACAAAACTGAGAATGATTACAAGGCTTTGAAGTTCGAAAGGTCCGGCCGGTTGGACAACCTGTCCATTCGGCCTTGAACTTGCGGACATACTGTCCCAGAAACCAGGGTGTTGTGAGGGGGTAAACTAGCCTGCAGGTAAGACCAACCTACGGAAAATCATAGGTCTTCAGGACCGTTGACAAGCTTTTCAGCCGCACGGTACAAAATCTACGGTTTCTTAACCTTGCCTAAAACCGGCTTTTAACCCTGCGAAGGAGGAGCAGTGATGAGTGACGTAGCCCCGGAAATCAAAGTGGGCGATACCGCCCCCGACTTCAATCTCAAGGATCAGGATCAAAAGGACGTCAAGCTCAGCGAGTACCGCGGCAAGAAGAACGTCGTCCTCTGCTTTTACCCGCTAGATTGGAGTCCGGTGTGCCAGGGGGAGAATAAGTGCCTGACCGACGACTTTCCGAAGTTCCAAAATGCGAACGCCGAGCTCTTCGGCGTCAGCTGCGACAGCTTTTTCTCGCACAAGGCTTGGGCGGATTCTATGGATCTCAAGCACCGCCTGCTGTCCGATGTGCACCGCACGACCGCAAAGGCCTACGGCCTCTATTTCGAGCCTTTGAACTGCTCGAAGCGCGCGACGGTGATTGTGGACAAGAATGGCAAGGTCGCCTACGTCAAGGTTCAAGAAATCAAGGTGGCGCGGGACGACAAGGAAATCCTCACCGCACTCTCGAAACTCAATTAACCTCGTGAAGGACCGAGGGCCGGGAGACACCGGCTTCTCGGCCCTCCTTCGATTGTACTAATGGCTGGAACCGTCGAAGACGTCAGCGACGCTAATTACAAGGAATTCACAGACAGCTCCGGCGCCGTAGTGGCATACGGACTCGCCACCTGTGAGCCCTGCAAGACGTACGATCCCATCCTCGAGGATGCCGCGGCCAAGTTTCCGACGATCAAGGTGGGCAAGGCCAAGATGCATGTCCCGGGCCGGTGCCGCGAGATCAAGAAGGCCCACACCTTTGAAACCTATCCCACGACCCATTTCTATGCCAACGGCAAACTGCTGTTGAGTCGCGAAGGGGTGGTGGACCGCTCAGAGTTGGCCGCCCTCATTTCGGATTATCTTCTCAAATAAGGGCGACCGCAGGCCGGATAGCCGCATCTACAACGATCTCAAAAAATTGAGCACGTGCTGCTTGTCGATTTCCGTCAGATTATTGAACCGCGCCGTGACCTGGTTGGCTTCTGAAGCCGGATAGGTTCCGCTGCCGGCGCTCGCATGGGCTCTGATGGCTTCCAGTAAGTCCTTCGTCCGCCCGTCGTGAAGGAAGAATAGCCGCTTGCCGAGGCCCCATAATGGGGCCGTACGGAATTCATCGCCTTTTGCGTTGCCCTGGTTGACGTCGTCCGCCAACCCCGGTCCCATCGCATGCAGGACGAGATCGGAATAGAGATTTGCGTCCTTGTCTCTCAATGCGGGTACGGATGATTTGCCCGTATGAAGCGTGGGTGTATGGCACAGGGCGCAGCCGACGTCGGTGAACAGCTTCCTGCCTCGGACAATGCTGTCCGTGTCCGGTGCCGGCGCCGGCGCGGCCAGCATGCGCATAAAAACGGCGAACTTCACGATGTCGCTGGGTACGTTGAGCGGACGATTCTCTCCATAGTTTGTCGGGCTTTCCGGCGTCCAGTTGTAGCGGCAGCCCGGCGCTTCATCGCGCTCATGCGGAAAGAGATCGCTCGTCACGCCCTGCTCGACGTTGTAGGCCTCACCCGCGAACAATTCGAGGGATTTGTTTTGGGCTTTCCATCCGAAGCGAGTCACCGTGCCGTCGTTGCCGCTCGTGTTCGGCCGTCCCGAGGTGCTGTTCGCGCGCCCGACGATGCCCAACGATTGCTTCGCACTGTTATTCACCCGCATGTTGGCCAAAATTGCGTCGTCATCAATGGCCTCGATCAGGCCTGCGCCGAAGAGCGGCGTCGGAATCCGAAACACGACGTTCTTCGCGGCCACTGCCGAGCGAAAGTCCGGTTGAGGCAGGAAGCAGCCCGGAGCGTCCGAACGGCCGGTGATCGTGAACAGCGCGTGCACGCCTCCATCGGGACTTCCATCCGGGTTGAATTTGAACCGCACTTCCCGCACAGGTCCGTCTTTCTGAATAAACGACGGCACGTCGTTGACGGCTCCGGCTTTCTTGGCGACGTCTACCTGCGGATTGAGTGCGGGACTGCTGCCGCCGGTGGCCGGCTGCGCATGACAACCGGCGCAGCTATCTAGATTGAATCGCGGTCCGAGACCCGCTTCCGTGTCCGGTAGCGTGCCCTGCACGGACGCGACCTCTTCGAAGGCCTCTTTCCCGATGCCGAACACCTGCTGTTCGAGATTCGAAAGATTGGGCAGCATCCCGCCCGCGCCTGCGCCTCCTGTTCGCACGCCGGGATCCTTGGCGGTAAATGTTCCAAGTTGAGAGAGCACATTGTTCGCGCTCGACATGCCGGCGAGACCGATGAGCGTGACGAGCAGCACGATGCGTTGGTGTGGGGGAAGAGACATGGAGCCCTCCTTGTGGTGACAGCGATGCCCACGCACCGCGTTTCTCTCAAGGCAGGCTCCGCCTAAGCACAAGTTATGCCGGTTCGTAGCCTGGAACGGCTCTGCGTAAGCTGTTGCAGATGGGCGCTTTTCTGTGCGGTGAGAAGACTGTATGAAATTGCGAACAGGAGGAACTGTGAAGGATTGTCGGACGTGACCTACAGCGCTGTGGCGTGACTTTACCGCTCCATGCCTTGCGGTTTCGTCTTCGAGCAATGTTGATGTCGGATAAGCCATCCGGCGGTTCCTTGGTGCAGGATGCTGGTGCATTTGCCCCGGTCTTGCGCATCGAACTCGCCGTTCTTAATCGCCTGGAAGAGGTAATCATACGTGGACCACGCCGTCGAGCCCGAGATGTGCGTGTTGAGATTCGAGATTGCACCGAGAAAGTGCACGCGGCTTCCCCGCTCGAGCGCTGATCCGTATTCCGACAGCCATCGCTCGATGCTGTCGCGATTTTCCGCCTCCCCGTCCTGCACGCCGCTGTAATCATCCGTATAGAGTTTAAGCACGGCCTGCTTGTCCCTCGTTTCGGCGAAGGTCGCCGAGGATTTGGTCTCCTCGAGAAGCACGCGTTCGATGGCTTCCTCCTCGCCCCCGGCCCTGAGGGACGATGTCCACAACAGCAGACCGGCCGTGAGGACGGAACACAGGCGTATCATGGGAACCTCCCCGGAAAGAGCGGTCAGCCGCAATAGTCGAACGACAGATCTCGAGAGTGGACGAGGTGAATGCGCGACAGGCGCCCGGATGTGATGCGCGGGACGAGAGCGTGCCAGATGTGTCGTGCGAGATCCTCGCCGGTCGCCGCTTCTCCGCCCGCTGCCTGGCGCAGATCACCTGACTGGAAACGAGGCAGCACCGCCTCCTGCACGCAACGGTCGAGGGCGCCGAGATCCGTCACCATGCCCGTGATCGGATCGATGGTTCCATGCACAGTGACGAAGCAATCCCATTCCCGGCCCCCTTCCTGACCGGCGGCAAACGAATACCGTTTCGTCACACTGGCGCTGTCAAGGCCGCCGGTCGCGGTCACATCCGCGTACAAGTCCTCGTCTTCGTAGAGCCGGATCGCATGAAGAACGCCGATATCCCTCTGCTCTACAAGCTTGGTCCACAGCACGCGGGCCAGGTTTTCCGAGGTGGGAATGCGGTCGGCAAAGTATGGCATGTCGAGATTGAGGTTCTTGTGATCGAATTCTTCCAGGACCGCGAGCAGCACGCGTTTCAGATCAAACAGGTTGATGACCATGCCGGTGTTGCGATCGACTTCGCCGGATACCGTGACTTCGAGCAGATAGTTATGGCCGTGGGCCGGGGGGTTGTAACAGCGTCCGAAAACGGAGCGGTTCTTCGCCTCGTCCCATTCGGCCTTGTAATACCGGTGAGCGGCCGCGAATTCGATCCGTTTCGTAAGCAGGACGGGAGCCATCGGGTCACATTCCGCGCAATACGTTTAGGCGCTTAAGTCTGAAAGCCATTCTTCGCGCAGGGTGCCTGGTACGGGCACCGTCTGCTCGTAGCCGTTATGGTTCACCATCAGCGACACCGGTTGTCGGAGGTCGGCAAACGCACGTCTCATGACTTCGTTCGGGCGAAAACGAACGAAGTGAACGGCGCTGATTTTTGTCTCGTGGCTGTGGCCTCCTTCGAATTCACCAAAAGCGCTTTCGCCCCCGGCCACGATCGCCACCGTTCGCCCGCGATCCAGACCCATGAACCGGTCGAGCCATTCCTTCATACTTGCCGCCTCGGTAATCTCGATGAGGAGAGTCGCGCTCAATTCCTGTGGCGTCGGCAATAGTTCATTGTACACGTCCAGCTCATCCTGCACCTTGGAAGGCTCGAGAATGCGTTCGGCGCGGATCATTTCCTGCACCTGGAACCGCAACGTCTCGCGGTTCTCGAACACCAGCGTCATGAGCGGGCCGAGCGACACCCGTCGTCGCTGCTTCAATGCGATGATGCGGGAACGATACGCCTCGCGTTGTCGTTCATACTCATCAAGCGGCAGAACATCGTCGCGGGTCAGGACGTTCATTTCGGCAATCCATACGCGTCGCGAACGACCTGGATCGGATGGAGCGCCGCCTTCCCGCCGACATGCGCCGATGCGCCGGCTTGGTCGAGCTGCAAGCCCGCCAGGGGACAGTCCGTCGCCACCAGATCGGCCGGCTGCTGCCGAATGGCCCGTACGGCTTTTTCGGCGATCTGCATGGACAGCTGAAAAAACTCGGTCTTGGCCGACCAAGCTCCGTCATGCCCCGAACACTTTTCGATCACCTCGACTTGCGCCCCGGCGCATTCCATCAGCTCTTTCGACTTGAAACCGATGTTTTGGTCACGGAGATGACAGGGGATCTGGTACGCCACCCGGCCCGGCGTCTTGACGAAGTCCATGCGCAGCTGACCGTCCTTCTTCATTTTCATCAGATATTCGCAGACGTCGTAGGTGCTGCGTGCGACGGCTTTCGTCGGCTCATCCGGGCGCAACTCCGGATATTCGCGTTTCAGCATCAAGCTGCAGCTGGCGGTAGGGACCACCACGTCGTAGCCTCGGGTGACCCACGCATGAAGGGAAGCGACATTGGCGCCGATGGCCTGCCGAATCGTGTCGAGATCGCCGGCATCGAATGCGGGCATGCCGCAGCACCGCTGGTCGGGCAGAGCAACCTCCACCCCGTTTTTTTCCAAGACCTGGACGGCGGCCTTGCCGATGTCGGTCGCCTGATAGTTCACGAGACAACTCGAGAACAAGGCGACCTTCTTGTGGGGCGCATCCGTCCCTGCAAGCCGCTGACGCCTGGCGAACCAGCGAGGAAAGGTTTCTCCGGAAAAGGGAAGAATGTTTCGGTCGCGATGCACGCCGGCCACCGCCTGGCCCAGGCGCCTCACGATCGAACGCTTCATGAGCCAGTTGACCGGTCCGGCGGCCAGGCTGGCCAGCCTGCCGATCAGGTCCGTAGCCATGAGCCAGCGGTCGCGCCAGCTCACGCCGCGCTGCGAGGCGAGCTGCCGTTTCTTCAGGATCATCAAACGAGGGAAATCGATCTCGAACTGGTGAGGCGGCGTATACGGACAGTGATTGAAGCAAAGCTTGCAGTAATAGCATTCATCCACGATGCGGCGGTGATCGTCCGCCGTCAGCTTCGCGACGTCTCCTTCATAGCGGTCGATCCCGTTGAGCAGCGTGTTGAACGAGGGGCACAAATTGAAGCAGCGGCGGCACCCGTCGCAAATCTCATAAATGCGCAGGGTTTCTTTGTCCAGCTGCGCGGGATCGACAGGTTGGGTCAGGGACAGCCCTCTCATCTCATCTCCTGCCATGAAACACGAAGGGTGGGCTGAATGTCCGAATCCAGTCCACCCTCGGCCAGCGTGTCGGCTCGACGATCAGCTTTTCAGACTATCGAGCCCTTTTTGAAAGCGGTTGGCATGCGATCGTTCAGCTTTGGCCAACGTCTCGAACCACTCGGCCAGTTCAGCGAAGCCTTCATCGCGCGCCGTCTTGGCCATGCCGGGATACATCTGGGTGTACTCGTACGTTTCCCCCTCGATGGCTGACTTCAAGTTGGCTTCCGTATTGCCGATCGGCACGCCGGTCGCCGGGTCCCCGACCTCTTTCAGAAAGTCCAGGTGACCGAACGCATGCCCGGTCTCGGCTTCCGAGGTGTCGCGGAACAATCCGCCGACGTCCGGATAGCCTTCTATGTCGGCACGCCTCGCGAAGTACAGATACCGGCGGTTGGCCTGCGATTCGCCCGCAAAGGCCCCCTTGAGATTCTCATGACTCTTGGTGCCCTTTAAACTCTTGCTCATCGAAAACCTCCTGTTGGGCTCGGGACTGCTTGGATGACGATTTTTAAGCGCTATAAGATAGCCCAGTGCTCGTCATGGGATCAACCGGTCGAGGGCCGATACCGGGGCAATTGCGCGTCCATGGCCGCGAGGGTGCCGTACGCTTGATCCTTGGGCGACAAGAGCGGCGTCTTCACCGGCCAGGCGATGGCGAGCGCCGGGTCGTTCCAGATGATGCCGCGTTCGTCAGGCGGCGAATACCGCTCCGTGCATTTATAGAAGAACGCCGCCTGTGCGCTGGTCACGCAGAATCCGTGCGCACAACCTGGCGGAATGTACAGCTGTCGATAATCATCCGCGGAGAGTTCGACTCCATGCCACCGCCCAAACATAGGAGAGCCTTTGCGGATATCGACGACCACGTCATACACCGCGCCTTCGACCACCGTCACGAGTTTTCCCTGTGCATGCGGCTCCTGGTAATGAAGGCCGCGAAGCGTTCCCCGTACGGACCGCGAAAAATTATCTTGGACGAACCGCTCAGACAGGCCCGCCTCAGCATAGCGCCGGCTGTGATAGGTTTCACAGAACAGCCCGCGCTGATCGCGGAATACATCCGGTTCGATCAAGAGTACGCCGGGGATCTCGAGCGCAGTGACCTTCACGTCCGTCAGATCCTTCCGGCAGTCATCCGCTTGAATGCCCGTCCGACGGCGGTGCGGGAGGATCGACGACGTCCGGACGCTCGGGGTACAATTGACCCAGGCGATCGATCAAGGGCTTGGCGGCAGGAGAGCTTTCGCGCGTCGGATCGCTGACGGGGTGGTCCCACACCAGGCGCGTGATCCCGGCGTCGGCCAGCAGCGACCGGATCGTGGATACGCAGGCTTCGAGAGTCAGATCGGTGCCGCGCCGCAAGTCGAGCACCCGTTGCGTGGGATCGGCAGGCAGCGGCTCGGTGTTCACCAATGCCCAGCAGCGGTCGAAAATATTTGTACGAACCGCCGGCGGCACGTTGATATGCTCGAGGTTCGAGGTGCACAGCGCCGTCACGAATAGCACGAACTGTAAATCCGGCATTCCGGGATTGTGAACGTCCAATTGCGGCATGGCCTGGCATTATCGTCGGCCCCGCTAGACTGAGTCAACGGATCAACACGAATCGAACCGCGGTAAGCGCATGGTGACCATTTCCCTCATGGGCCAACTCCAAACAGCCGACGGCGAACGCGATCTCGCCTGTGAAGTACCTTCACCGATGACGGTCCGCCAGGTCATCCAGCGCCAGGGCGTGCAACTGCGCCATTTACTGCAGTTGATTCGTGAAAAAAAGGTGCTGGTTACGATCAACAAAAAGATCGCGAGCGACGATTCGCTGGTCCATGACGGCGATGCCATCCGGCTGGTCGGCCACGACGGATTCGGCGGCAGCGGGTTGGGGCCGACACATGCGTAGCCCGGTTTCGGTCGATGCTTGGGCCCTCGCGGCGTCTCGGTGCCGCGAGGGCTGGGGGGGAGTGGTTTTTTCAGCGCCTGATATGAGAAGGGCCGGCGCCCCGTGGGGAGCCGGCCCTGATCATAAAGAGTACGAGGCGGAAAGCTGGAAGAGCTTCGCGCCGCGGGCCCTGCCGAGATGATTACTTCTTATTGCCGAGGATGGCGTCTTTGGCGGCCTTCGACACGCGGAATTTGACGACGCGTTTGGCCGGAATCTTGATCGCTTCGCCGGTTTGCGGATTGCGGCCCATTCGGGCTTTCCGATTGGCCAGCACGAGCTTACCAATGCCCGGGACGACAAACACGTTCTTCGCCTCCCGATAGGCCAGGGCGGCGAAATCGTCCAGCAACTGGACGGCCGCTTTCTTGGTCAAGCCTGCCTTTTGAGCCACGTGGTCGGCGATCTGCGACTTCGTCATTGATTTAGCCATACGAGAAACCCTCCTTGAAACAAAATAAGGTGAACTGCGAACTGCTGCCTCTCAGTGGAGACTTCGGCGATGAAGTGACTCGTCAAAGAGACCGTGATGAGATTGCCCAGCCAAAAACCTGCGGGAGTCTATCCAAGCGCTCAGGGCCTGTCAACCGAAAAACACGCTCCAGGCGTAGGGATTCGCCTCGGCGAGGCCTTGCAGTTTCGAGACCAAGCGGCGTAGAGTACAGAAAAGTTTGTCGGCAAAATTGAAGGCCGGCAGCCGATGTATTGAGGATTTTTTATGGGCAAGCAGCTTCCTATTCTTCCGGCGACGGCGCAACCCACCGGAACTCCTGCGGAAAAATTTATCTACTCGCGGGTGTTCTGCCAGAAGGAAAACCCTTCCCCGCTCCGCTTGATGATTGACTTTTTGAAGTCCCGCGGCCAGCTTCCCATCCTGCCCTCGGACATGAAAGAGGAAGCCCTAGACGAGTGGGCGTGGGTGCATGTGACCCTGCAGTACGACCGGGCGAGGAAACCAGTATCTGTATTTTGCTTCCGCGACCGTGGCACTTATCAAGACGCGTACGAACAGGAAAAAGGCCAGTTCCTCGAAGCATTGACGTCGTATGATGACGTGGAAGCCTCACTGGTGGCCGATCAGCTGAGAAAGGCCCGATTCATCCTGCTGACGAGGCTCGACCCCACCGACATCACGGACGAAGGCTACGACTTCAACGGCTGGATCCTGGAGTTTTACCAGGAACATTGCGACGGCATCGTGCAGGTTGACGGCCAGGGCTTTTATTCTCCCAAAGGCACCCTGATCGTCGACATGTCCGCAACGGCTCCCGAGGAGTAACCGGGGCATGCCGCCCCCTACATCTCCGCTCGTCACGACACTTGCCAGGAAAACCGACGACTGGTTCCGTCGAGCCAATGCCGCACTCTTGGGTCAGCTCCCCTGCCGTGCCGGCTGCGCACGCTGTTGCATCGGGATGTTTCCGGTCACACGTCTCGATGCTCGTCTCTTGCAGGAAGGCCTGGCCCATCTGCCCGAGAGCGATCGCACCCGTATCGCAACACGAGCGGCTCAGCAGATCGCTGCTGTCGAATCGGCGTATCCGGCGTTGAAATCTTCGCCATCGCTTGAGGGCTGGTCCGACGCCGACATCGACCGCGTGGCGGACGCCTTTCACGACGCTCGCTGCCCCGCCTTGGACGACAACGAACGGTGTTCGCTCTATGGGTACCGTCCGCTCGCCTGCCGCTCGATGGGCATTCCGACGCGCGACCACGGCTTTATGAACGGCGCTTGCGCCGTCCAGACGTTCCTGCCGATCGTCCGGCTCCCGGACTCATTCGCGTCAGAAGAAGAAGCGTTGGCCCGCCAGGAGTCCGCTGAACTGGCCATGCTGCCGGAAGTGGCCGTTCAAGGCGAGGAAATCCTGCTCCCCTACGGGTTCGTGTCCTCCAACGCAGAAAGGACGCATGACACGGCATTCGATTCTGATCATTGACGACGATCCGGACGTCCGTACTGCCCTGCAGTTGGTACTCAGAAGGGCGGGGTATCAGCCCCTCGAGGCCGAGAGTGGACAGGCTGCGATCGAGTTAATGAGCCAGAGCGACGCGGCTGCCGGCGTTGCCGCCATCCTCTGCGACCTGGAGATGCCGGGGATGGACGGAAAAGCCGTCATCGCACACGTCCACGCCAAGCATCCCATGATCCCAATCGTGGTCTTGAGCGGAGCAGTCCCGGCGCAGTTCCTCGACGCGACAGCACAAGAAGGGGTCGGAGATTGGATCCGCAAGCCAGCGACGAAGGAAACTGTGCTGGAAAAGGTGCGCGGCGCAGTGCATCTATATGAGCTGCGGAAAGCGGATCGCGGGACCGAGGATCGGTCACTCACATAGGCTGCCTCGGTCTGTTCCGGGTGTCCCGGGCGGTGGACAGATTGCAAAACGCTGTGTTAATGTGACGGTCCTTGGTCACAGGAGCGCCTGTAGCTCAGCTGGATAGAGCATCAGCCTCCGGAGCTGAGGGCCACAGGTTCAAATCCTGTCAGGCGCACCAAACCGAACTTGCTAGCACCGCGGCCTTACTCAAGAGTCGAGGTTGGTGTTCGCGAATCATCCCCCCAGTTGTACTGACAACTTAATACCCGGTGGGCCGTTAGCTCAGTTGGTAGAGCAGCTGACTCTTAATCAGCGGGCCGTAGGTTCGACCCCTACACGGCCCACCAAATTTCTCAAGCACTTCCGAGTCATTTTCAGGTAGCAAAGTGGGATCTGCTACCACTTTGCTACTACTTTCCAAAAAACTGGCCGTATCCAGCCGATCCACCGCCACTTTGTTCCCCATGGGCAGCCACTTGCCGTAGGTGTCCGCTGTCAAATTGATTGAGGCGTGTCCGAGCTGACGCTGAACATAGACCAAGGACTCCCCTTGTTGGAGCATCAAGCTCGCGTAGGTATGCCGCAGACAGTGGGGGGAGAAATGCCCCGGCAACTTCGCTCGCTTCAGGACGTTGCGCATGGCCCGCCGCACCTTGCTTTCATCCATAGGCGTCCCCGCACGCGTACAGAAGACCCATGGCGGCAGTGTTGGCCATTCTCCCGCCGCCATCTGCGCGCCCCGTAGCCGCTCCAGAAGCCGCAGCATGTGGGCGAGCGTTTGTGAGACATCGACGGTCCGGCCGTGTCCTGCTTTGGGCGTGTCGATCTGCCCCCGGCTCAGCGCCCGCTGCACTCGAATCTCACGGGCCTCCAGGTCGAGGTCATCCCATTGCAGTGCTAAGGCCTCCCCTAACCGCATGCCGGTGCCGGCCAGCGTCACGAACAATGTAAAGTAGGCCGGCGCTTCGTTGGCGGCCGTTTGAAGAAAGAGCTCTCGCTGCTCACGCGTCATGGCCTTGATTTCTTCTTGGCGGGCCGCTTTTGGCATGACCAGCCGCATCTGCCGACCGAGTTTTTCCGCTGGATTCGCTGAGATTACGCCTTCATCCACGGCAGCGGCCAAGAGTGCTCG
Source organism: Nitrospirota bacterium (assembly GCA_046734935.1). Classification (GTDB taxonomy): domain Bacteria; phylum Nitrospirota; class Nitrospiria; order Nitrospirales; family Nitrospiraceae; genus Nitrospira_C. Next base: position 1,833 of record JBKPSD010000129.1, on the reverse strand, counting down.
TAACGTGGCATGGAGAATACGGACCGTATTGCGCGAGAGTCCCGCAGCAAGCTTGTCCGCCAGCAGACGCTTAATGCTGCCTTTATCAAGATATTGGACGCGCCAGATGCCGAACGCTGGCAGCAAATGGAGTCGCAACATGCCCGAGTAACTCGCCACGGTCCGAGGTTTGACTGTGCTGACGATCAGATGAAGCCACCGTTCGGCATAGTCCGCTAGCGTAATGGTCACTAGCACGCCGCGCGTCGACGCTGTCGACTTCCCGGAATAACTTCCGCGAGATGGTCTTCGGCCTCTCGCTTAGTCGCGAATGTGCGCCAACGGCGCACCCCTCCACCGTCACGATAGTCGACCACCCACTTCCCTCGCCGCTTCGTAATACAGGCCATCGGTGCTGCCCTAATCTTCCTCGTGGGACGATTCCTGTTTGCCTGTGCCTGGCTCTGTTGCGTCTGGAGTCGAGACTGGCGGCCGAAAGCCCATGCTGGCCTTCGGTTGTAACTTCGACGAGGCCCCGTCGTTGTTTGTGCTTCTTCCTAGGCGCGCTGGCCGTTTCCGCGCCACAGCACTATGGAAGCCGTTCCGTTCTCTGTCAATCCGCCGTTCGAGGGTAACCTGGTGGGATAGCCATTTCTCTAATTCTTCGGAGGCCACCCGCACGTATTTGCCTAATCGAACAACAGGCAACCGGTTTTGACGAGCGAGCTCGTAGGCATAGGTTTCAGGAACTGCCAAGCGTTCGGCCACTTGGGGCAGCGTCAGCAATTGACCTTTGTCCTGCCTTGAGAGGCTCTGGGGCCCTTTCACGACCTGGAACCAAGCTAAGACCCGCACACGCTCAAGCGCACCCAGTAACTCCGTGCAACGCTCGGGAGACCAAGCTGATATCTCAACTTCGAGCTGCTCAAGGAGGGATCTGTAGTCGGACAGTTCCATAATTTTCTTATTTGTCTTCCAGGCGCCGGGAATTAGGCTTCATTCTCGTGCGCATCCCTACCGGGCTGCGATTGTAACCAGTCCTCAAGTTCTGCCAGTGACCGGTCGCTCTTCATCAGTCTCCCAGCAACTGCAATGGTGGCCTCCAACCGATCGTCGTGCGCCGTCAGACCTTGCGTTCGCAGGACCGGTGCCAAATCTAATGCCGCTTGCAGATCGTCTCCGGTATAAGCGCCGTCCTGTAGGTCCTTACGAAGTTTCATCGCCAGTTTCACGTCTTGTATGGCTATACTCTGTTGATTAAGATTTTTAGCCAATCGAAGCGCGCTGTACGCCTCGTCGAGACTATGTCCGTCTGCTTGTTGTTGCTCCCAATTATCGAGAATGACGTCGAGGGCATAATCGGCACGTTCGATTGGAATATTTTCTTTGATTGCGATTGCAAGGAGACGCGCTTTATTCCGATCACTGATAGCAAACGGTGGCAGGGCCGATTCTTGATAACCGTCCATGGCTGATCTCCAAATTATGATTTTGTCATCGCCTTCTTGACCTTGAGCTGGTTGTCCTATTTGTTCTTTCGACCGCGACAAGGGCGCATGCAACGAGAAGCCGGTCACGGCTTGGCTCCATCAAGGTATCGTCCATCCGAGTGTCTCGGCCGTGAGGCCATAGTCATAGAGAGTCTGTTGGATGGCGCGCTCTACATCCGGAATAAACGCCGTCATTCCCGTCACCATCGTGGTTATCATTTCAGTATCTACACGAGATAAGACAGACGGGATCAGGGTTTCGCGAACAAGGGCAACTATGCGAGAACGATAGGCACGTGCATCGAGGCTTAGCGTCGGAAGTCGCAACGGACCCTGCTTGGCCGCCGCTTCGAGAGCCTGGTGG
>JBKPSD010000128.1:0-8060 GCA_046734935.1 Nitrospirota bacterium | reverse complement strand
CAAAGTGGACGAGGGTCTTTTCGATGCCGGGATAGAAAACTGTGCGGTCCAAGCAATGGGCAAGATAGTGGCGGCGGAACACAGTCAGCGCTTCCTCGAAGCTGATACGCTCATGCTCGCCGACCGCCAGCCGAAGCAATTTCTTCACCCCATCGCCGACAAACCCGAAAATCTCCTCAACCGAACGTTGAGGCAGCCCCAGCTCTTCCAACGTGAGATTGACGGACGCGGCAATGTCCCATTTCGATTCGATGAGCGTGCCGTCCAGATCAAAGATCAACAGGTCGATCGCGGTTTTACCCATCGTACCTTTCTATTTGGCCTTTCGTAACTCGTCCTGCAGCACAGCCAAGCTCTCGCGTTTCGCCGGCTCAGTTTCCTTCACCCAGGCTTCCTTGACGAAGTTGATCATGCGCTTCTGGCCGACATGTGGGGGGAGCACCGGTTCAATGATGCGCCAGCGATTTTTCAGCGACTTGACGCGGACGCGAATCTCCTCGACGGATGGTTCCGGAAGAAAGCCGGCCGTCTCCAAATAGACGGCGCCAATGACCTGAAACGTGACGGGAATGACGACTTCCAACCGATCCACCACCTCCCAGTCCCGGTGATGCTCGGCGACTGAAAATCCTCGAATGATAATGACCTTTCCCCACACCGGCTCGCTGTCCCAACTCCGATAGGGGGCCAGCGTCTCGAAGGAGGTCGAATCGAGCTTAGCGCCCTTTTGATCCAGCTCAAAATACTTCTTGACCACGTCAGCCGGGGAATGGCTGAGCCCCCCCGTTTGCCCCCAAGCGACGCCCGGCTTTGCGGCCGGCAGCCACGACAGCAGGCAGATCAGACCGATGATGGCGATGGAGCCGCGGGTCGGCATCATGCCCATCGACGTGGATTGAGGCGGTGGCGGACAGAGCAAGCAGGAAAAAGGTCGTGACACGGCACGTCATTCTACCAAACGCATCTTCGAAAGCATATCGGACAGGGCATTGCCGCGGCGTTGACCTGCTTCGAGATCGCATGCTACGGTTTTCGCGTCCCGACACTGACGTGCCCCATGTTGCCGACATGTGAATACAGATGTTACGTCGAGCGACGAACCGTCCAGCCGTGCTCTGGACCTGCTTCGTATTATCGGCCCTGTGCTTCTCGAGCGGGCCTGAAGACTACGGGGCGTACGGTGCAGGGCTGTCTGAAGCGGAGATCAGCGCTCCTGTCCAGAGGCCGCCCGGACAGGACTCCGGGTCACAGCAGAGGATCGAGCATACCGTCCCGGATAAAGCCTACGCGCTGCTCGAGGCGCTGAAGCGGCGCAACGGCGAACCGCTCCCCGGTTATGTGGGAGGAAAGAGGTTTCACAACCGGGAACGGCGACTCCCCGGCGGGCGCTATAAAGAATACGACGTCAATCGAAGACTTCCCGGCCACTCCCGCGATGCCGAGCGGCTCGTCATCGAACAAGGGACCGGCAAGGCCTACTACACCGACGACCATTACCGAACGTTCTTTCCATTGAACTGATCTGACATGGCCGTTCACGGACCACAGATCTCGCTCGCGACTCATCTCCAATCCAGCAAGCCTCCCTGGACGGCGCTTCTTGTTCTACAGCGGGGACAGCGCGCCGAGTCGGTGGTCAATACTCCCGCAGGATTCATGCGGCGGGTGCTCTCCGGCGCCCATTGCCGTAGCACGAACGGGCTTTTCGCCGAAATGGCGCGCGCCTTGGAGTTTCCGGACTACTTCGGCTACAACTGGGACGCCGTGGAGGAATGTCTGGCGGACTTGGAATGGCTGCCCGCGAAAGGCTACGTCGTGCTCTTCACCGATGCCCAACTCGTCCTTCCGGATGACGAAGAAGAATTCGCCACGTTTCTGGAAGTGTTGAGCGACGCCGGCGAAGCCTGGGGTTCTGGACAGGCCGGCCCGGAAGGCAAACGGCCGGTACCCTTCCATACTCTCCTGACGGTGTCGGACCGGGAACATTCGAAGTTCAGGCGGTGCGGATTGCCCCAAATCACTGCCGCCGCGGCCCGGCCGTCCGGCCGGACGCGGAGTTCGCGATAACGGGCTGATTAGGTTTTGATCTTCCTGGTCACGTTGAGGAGGTTCGTCCAGCGAAGCAGTGCAGACATTGAGGCCGCTCCAATGAATGGCGCTGAGGCTTTCTTCGGAATCGATGCCTGCCAGTGCTGACGAACCTGATCCCGGTGTAGGGCACAAATACCGTGCGTCTCACGGGCATCATCCAGCGGTGCCTTCTCGCGGACAAACTCAGCCTTCCCCTCTTTCCGGCACCAAGAACAGACCACCTTCATGCTTGTTCCTCGATCTGTGGATAAAGTGCGCTGTCATGAGCGCTTAGTCATCGTACGCAAGTGTCAGGCCGCGTTTAGGGACGGAACGTCGTCGTCAATTGCTGAAAATTCGAAGCTTCGTTTTGCTCACAGATCGAGAACATGTATCAAATCAACAAACCGACGTATCCTTTTAACCACTTTTTGACCTCACGTGAGGCAATTTGCGGCAGAGACTTTGCCAATCCCTCCGCTTTCTTGACCGGTCACTTTCGGCATGATAGGGTGCGCGCCCGTTATGAAAATTACCCGATCTATCAAGCTGTTTGAAGAAGCACAGCAGCTCATCCCCGGCGGCGTGAACAGTCCGGTCAGAGCCTTCCGATCCGTCGGCGGACACCCTCGATTTATTCAGCGGGCCAAGGGCTCGCGGCTCTACGATCTGGATGGAAATGCGTACATAGACTACGTACTCTCCTGGGGACCGATGATCCTTGGGCATGCGTCCCCTCCGGTTATTGCCGCCATCAGGAAAGCCGCCGGCCAAGGGACCAGCTATGGAGCGCCCACGGCGCTTGAAGTGGACTTGGCCCGCGTGATTCGCCAGGCGATTCCCTCGATGGACAAGATCCGGCTCGTCAGTTCGGGCACTGAAGCGGTGATGAGCGCCATTCGAGTGGCCAGAGGCTTCACTAAACGGGACGGCATTGTGAAATTCGAAGGCTGCTATCACGGCCACAGTGACTACCTGCTTGCCAAGGCGGGCTCAGGAATGATGACGCTCGGGATTCCCGACTCACTCGGCGTTCCCGCCGACTTCGTCAAGCACACGTTCACGGCTCCGTACAACGATATCAGCGCCGTAGAACAGCTCTTTCGCGAACGGCGAAAACAGATCGCCTGTGTCATCGTCGAACCGATCGCCGGCAACATGGGTGTGGTGCCGCCGGCTCCCGATTTCCTTCCGGCCCTGCGCCAATTGACGCTCGGCAACGACAGTTTGCTCATTTTCGATGAGGTGATCTCTGGCTTCCGCGCGGACTACGGCGGAGCTCAGGCCCTGTACGGCATTACGCCGGACCTCACCGTGTTGGGAAAGATCATCGGCGGAGGGTTGCCGGTGGGCGCTTACGGCGGGCGCGGGGAAATCATGGATCTCATTGCGCCGGCAGGACCGGTCTATCAGGCCGGAACTCTGTCCGGAAATCCGCTAGCCGTCACCGCTGGGCTAGCCACGCTCAAGCAACTTCGGTCCAAACAGCTCTACAAGAAGCTGGAAGAGCGTTCAGCTCAGTTGGCCGAAGGCATTGACAAGGAAGCGAAACAGGCGGGCATCCCGCTCGTTCAACATCGAGTCGGCTCGATGATGACGTCGTTTTTCACGTCCGAACCCGTCGTCGACTGGAACAGCGCCAAGCGCTCGGACACGAAACGGTACGGACAGTTTTTTCATCGAATGCTTGAACAGGGAGTGTATCTGGCGCCTTCACAGTTCGAGGCGGCATTTCTCTCCACCGCACACACGCCTGCCGATATCGAGCGGACCATCAAAGCCGCTCGCGCTGCGTTCAAGAGTTTATAGCGACAGGCTTTGTATCAGGTCAGATACGCAGTAGGCGGATTTGATACTGTTTTTTATCGGCCGACCCTATTCGTCGTCCTCGTCGTCGGCTTCCAGCGCCTCCTGCCTCTTTTGTTCCTCCATCGCATTGTGCAGGAGCATGCGGATGAACATCGAATAGAGCGAGCCCTTCTCGAGTGTTCCACCGGGAGGTATGGCGATTTTTCCCTCCTTGATCATCTTATCCATCCATACTTTTTGATCCGGAGCGATCAAAACAGGGATCTCGACTAACCCGACCCGGCCGAACATTTCCATAGTCACAACCTCCGTGAATCTGCATCGCTATTCCAGCACGCGGTTTTCTCGAATGTCAACTTGGCAGGACCACGCTTTGGCACGAACCCTGCTGCTTGCAGCCGAGCGTGGAGGGCCTACCATGCATTATGCCGTTCTTCTCCTCTTCTGTGCGCCGATGCTGTTCAGCTCTGTGACCGCCGCGCAGCCATCGACGGCTCCATCATCCTCCTTACCGGTGACTCCCCTCTCGCCAGCCACGACGGGCGTTGGTTGCGACCTGTGCCGGTCGCTCGAAGGGCGCAAGGGAAGCGACCTGAAACGGCATCGCCTGGAGCGGGATCGGGACCTGCACCCGCATAAAAATACGCCGGGCGTCAGTCACTCTCAGAAGCGGAGCCTCAAGAGCCAATTACCGCATCGCAAGCTCGGAGAGAATGAGGAAGAACCGCAATGATGATTGAGACGGAGACTATTTTTTGCGTTTGTCTCGGGGGTTGTCGGCAAAGAGCAGCCAGCCCAACACCATAAATCCGATCACGACGCCGATGATGGCCAGCCATGTGCCGAGCTTATCCATGAGGACTTATTCTCTTCCCAACAATGTTCAAAAAGGCGCTCATCTCACCCTCCCGACCCTCGTGTGTTGGTCTTACCCGCCCGCCCACCGATTGCTGCGCAATCGTTTTCCCATGACGCGCTCTTTCCCAAGCCAGGCCGCAGCGAGCGAACGCCCAAGGAGGTACATACCAATCTTCGCTTGACCCGCTCGCTTCGATCAAACCGCGAGCGGATAAGTACTTTGCCTCCAGTTACCGGCGCAGCGTTGAGGCTTAAGCGATGCGAGAACGCAGTGTTTTTCAGCATCCTTTCGGGCCGGACTGTAGCGCGGCGACCGTCGCCTTGTCGAGGCGCCTCACCTTGCCGTTGCCGTCCGTCACGGCCAGCCGTGCGGCCCCTTCCACGACGAGCCGCCGGCTTTGCCGTTCGTGTACGACATGGGAAAAGGTCATCGCCGCCGGATTCATCTCAGAAATCGTCGTCTCAATTTCCAGCGTCTCGCCGTAGCGCGCAGGCGCTCGATACTCGATCTCGGCATGCACGACGACGAAGACCCGTCCAGCGTTCATCAAATCCATCACGGAGAGACGGCGGTCTTCAAGATACTGCGTCCTCGCACGCTCAAAGTATTTCAAGTAGTTCGCATAGTAGACGACGCCGCCGCAATCAGTATCTTCGTAGTAGATGCGGATTTCGATGATATCCCGTCGCTCCGGGCGCTGCTCCATACGTTCTGATCTCACATGCTCAGCACGGGGAACTTCGGCAAGGAAGCGTCTGCGGCGTTCGACAGCTTCGAGACGACCTCTAGCAATTGCTGCACGCGTTCTCCCTTGACGGTGTCGGCGCCGTGCCCCAGCACGGCCTGATTGGCGGCATTGAGCAACGGCTTCATACCCGGCCATTCCTTGAGAAACGCGTGGCCGAGCGGATCGTCCAGCGCGGCCAGGAGACGGTACTGCGCCTGCGCAGGCAGCACGTACTTGCCGTCGACGTCCTCAAGGTAACAGGCGAGACACGTCTCCTTGATGTTCCCTGGCAACTGGTCGGGTTGAACGTCCCAGGTCTTGACCCGGTGTCCCTTGAAGAGTTGCCGCTGGGCAAAGGCTTCCAGCGCGCGAAGCAAGGCTCGCATCGCGCCCTCAGTATCGTGGGCGAAGCGAAGCCGGCGTCCCGCATGCGCCAATAGATCCAGGGCGAGGTGTTCTTTGACTTCACCCGGGTCCAACACGAGTTTTTCCAGAAAGCCGGCATTGGCTTTGATCGCGGGGAGCGCGGCCTTCGCACCGGGAGGTCCACCGAACAGCGACGCCATCTCGATGGCCTTCGCCGCCGTTTTCAATTTTTCCCAGGCCTGACGATAGTGAAACCGCTCCCAGAGCTCGTAGCCTTCAGCAAGATCGGTCAATGCGCGATAGAGCGGTTTGTGCCCGCCGCTGACCCGTCGTTCGATCCCGCGAAAGACGGTCGCTGCAGCTGCAAAAGCGCCGTGGTTGAACAGGTCGCAGCCTTCCCGCCTCATCCCGTCAGCCGCTTCATCCCATGGATTCATGGAACTCCACAGCCGTTCATCGCCTTCGAGGGCCACGCTCTCGCCTTCGCGCCCCTCTTGCGACGCCGCCAGCGACACGATGCGCGAGGTGAAGGGCGTCGAAGCGAGCACGAGCGCGCCGACCATGGCGGCCGTCCCGCCGGTCACGTCCACGACCAGCGCGCCGGCGTCGATCTCCCACGTTCGAAGCATCGCGGGCAGCGACCGTGCGATCGTCTCGTAGCAGGACGGAAAGTGCTCGGCATCGGAGAGGAGCACCCAATCCCACCGGCGAGGCATTTGGTCGATTCGCGGTTGGACCTCGGTTTCGACGAGCGCTTTCGCGGACTCCGGCAGGACGAAACACAGGGAGTCCGGCCGGAGACGATTGATCGAATACACCGCCGGAGCCACTTCGTGGGTGAGCGCCAGAGCCAATGCCGCGACCGGTTGATCTTGTGCCATTTCGCGCGGACTATAGCACGAGCATGGCATGAAAACCTGCGTGAGCGTTTGACAGGATGCCACCCCTCGCCTAGAATTGGCCCCGATGCGCGATCTCATCGTCCAAGCCTTCAACGACAGCGCAGCCGTCAAACAGCAGTTCGTCCGCGAACATGCAGACCGGATCGTCGAGGTGGCCAAGCTCATCGTCCGCGCGTTCCGCGAAGGTCATAAAGTGCTGCTGTTCGGCAACGGAGGCAGCGCCACGGACGCCGCCCATATTGCGGCGGAATTCGTCGGCCGCTACAAGCGCGAGCGCCCCCCCTTGCCGGCGATGGCACTGGCGACCGACATCGCCGCCATCACCTGCATTGCCAACGACTACGGGTATGACGAACTCTTCGCCCGCCAGGTGCGGGCGCACGGACAAAAGGGCGACATCGCGATCGCGATCAGCACGAGCGGAAATTCTCCGAACGTGCTCAAAGGCGCGGAAGCGGCGAAGGCCTGCGGACTCACGACCGTGGCCTGGACGGGCGGCACCGGCGGAAAACTGGCTGCGCTCGTCGATTTTCCCTTCGTCGTTCCGTCCAACGTCACCGCCCGTATTCAGGAGAGCCACATTACGCTCGGACACGTGCTCTGCGAATTGACTGAGGAAGAGCTCCTTGGCAAAGCCTCCTGACCGGCGCGGCTCGTTTCACAGCACACCCCGGCTGATCCCTCCGATCAATGTTTCAGATCTCAAGACCTATCCGCTCAATAAGCGGCACAGCAAGGTCCGCGTCTCCGATTTTGCGAAGCCCTGGCGGCGAGGAGGCAGCTTCAGCCTGTTTTATCGCGCCCTCCCCGACATCCTTGCGGTCAAAACGCTGCGGGCGGTCGCCGGCGCCATAGCAAAGGCCCACCGAAAGCGCCGGCCGGTGATCGTCGGCATCGGCGCGCACGTCATCAAGGTCGGCCTCGCACCGATTCTCGTCGATTGGATGGAACAGGGCCTCGTGACCGCCGTCGCAATGAACGGGGCGGGCATCATCCATGATTTCGAGCTCGCCCTCATGGGACACACGTCGGAGGAGGTGGACGACGAAATCGACGCAGGCCGCTTCGGCATGGCCGAGGAAACCGGGAGCATCCTCAACGAGGCGATCGTCCTGGGACACCAAAACGGGCAAGGGCTGGGGGAGGCCGTGGGCTGCTACATCAACCGCGCGAAGCCACGATTCCCCAACCGCGCGACGAGTCTTCTCGCCACCGGTGCGAGACTCGGCATTCCCGTAACCGTGCACGTCGCCGTGGGCACGGACATCATCCATATGCATCCGGCGGCCGACGGCGCCGCCATCGGCGGGACCTCCCTGCTGGATTT
>JBKPSD010000127.1:0-11316 GCA_046734935.1 Nitrospirota bacterium | reverse complement strand
TCCATCGATTCTCGAAACTCTTGTATGGCTTCATAGAGCTTTCTCAATTCCGAGACCTCCGTCCCGACGCTCGATGATGACATTGTGTACATCCTTTTGTTTAAATTGCGTCTACTAGGCCGTCATCATAACGGTAGCCCGCTGACGGACAGGTTGTCCGGATCAGGCCCCAGTCCTGCATTGTCTAAGAAGCCATTCTCCTCAATAATTCCTACAGTTAGTAGTAGAGTCCCCCCAATCAGCCTTATCCGCTTCCTCTCCTATTCTAGTGCGTGAGCAAACCTTATGCCTCTGTCGATGGCGTACATCACTCGGGTATCATGCGTCTCGATTGGGCCGAGTAAATTGTGCTAGCGTAGCCGTATGTTACGGATCTTGCTGACTGTACTCGTCGCCGGGTTTTCGGGCATTGCCTCCCTATACTGGGGCGGCGAAACCGCTCATGCGCAAATGTACCCTCAAGACATCCACTCTCAGCACCGGCCCCTACTACCGAGTACGCAACAACCGTTTGGCGGCATGGGCATGGATGGCGTCTCTTCGTCTCAGCAACGGAAGGCAGAGGAGGAACGAGAACGGCGAGAAATGCTCGAGCGGCAGCGTCGAATGGCCGAGAACTTCACGAACATCCCGGATCAGCTTCGCGAGCCGTACCCCAGGCGCTACAATCCTCCACAAAATTTTCGATAGACGTCGGGCCGGTAATTCCCCTCGCCACGAAGCTGTACTGGTGTTTTCCTCAGCAACCTCACTGATCTAGCGCAGGCCTAGGGAGACCTCTAGCATCGGAACATTCCTAGTGCCGCTAGAGTCACTCATGACCATGGAAGGAAGGGGTCCGTCTATGGGAATAGCTATTCGAACTTGGTCCGTCTTGCCGTGGTTATGGTTGTGCGCTTCGACCGCCACGGTCCCAGCGGCCCTCGCCCAAGGAGTCTCTCCGGAAGCGCCGTATGACAGATCTCGTGCGCTGATCGTCGGGATCGAACAGTATCCGCAGGGCCGGTCTGTGCCTGGAGCCGTGGAAGAAGCCAAACAGGTTGCACAAGCCTTCCGTCAGCTGGGGTTCGAAGAAATCATTGAGCTCCATAATAAGGAGGCGACGGGACGGCGACTGCAGCAGGCCTTGGGCGAGCTTTTCGCCAAAAAAGTGGACAGGAGCGGGCGCGTGGTCGTGTACTTTGTCGGCCAAACGGGGACTACTCGGGACAGCAAGGGCAGGGACATGGGCTACCTTATTCCGGCCGACGCTCAGGCCAACAACGTTATGAAATCTCTGACCGTCGAGACGATCAGGGAGTTCAGCAAGCGCTCGCCCTCGAAACACACCCTGCTCATCGTAAATGCGCCTTTTCGAGCATGGGAAGCCACGAACAGTAAGCCCGCCACCCCGACGTCGGAGACCGATGCACGGGCTGTGCAGGTCATTGCGGCTGCCGGTAGAGACGAAAAGTTGCCGAAGTCGGCTGGCAAGACGTCGTTTGTCCAGGCGTTGCTCACCGGTCTCTCCGGAGCGGCCGACCTCAATCAAAACGGATCGCTCACCGCGTCTGAGCTCGGCACCTACATTAAGCAGCAGGTCGAGGCGGTTTCTCTACGGATCGAAGGCGAGGGAGATACGGTCCTGAGTCAACAACGCAAGGCGGTCCCGGTCCTTGAAACCCAGGGAGCATCGAACGACCGGGAAGCGGCGAAGAGTGAATATGACCAGGCGGTGGCTCTGCTCCAGGGAGGGAAGTATGCCGAAGAGGCCTTGGAGCGGGTCGATCACGCCATCGAATATGATCCTACCTTTGCCGAAGCCTACATGCTCAAAACCTATCTCCGATTGGAGCTGCTTCCCCAATTGGATGAAGCGCTGAACGCCGGCCAACAAGCAGTCAAGTATGGCCCTGACAATGGCGATGCGTTTTACATGCTGGGCCAAGTGCATGAAAAAATGGGTCACTACAAGGAGGCGGAACAGGCGTTCGTCCAGGCGGCGAAGCTCAATCCGGAGAATTTGGACGTCTATTTTGCGCTGGGAACGTTGTATGAAGATCAGTTGAACGATCCCGGGAAGTCAGTGGACGCATTTCGACAATATCTCAGGCTTGGCGGCGTGCATGCGCGAGCACGGGCGGCGGTCAGCCAAGCGGATCAAGCCATCCTGTCGCCAGAGACCGTACCGTAACTCCTTCCGATCAACTGCCTCATGGTTTGAGAAACCCGTCACAAGATTCGGGGATGGCAAGATCCTAGCGAAGTGATGAACAGATTAAAAACGCACCTGATTGGATGTGGCTAATTTTCCATTCGGACTGAAGGTCAAAATCAGTTTATCAATGCTGTCTCGGTTTTTTGCCGTCGGCCACGAACACGCCGTCCCGCCATCGTCCAAACCAATGCAGCTCTCTGGATGACCTAGTTCACGCTTCACGTCGTCGAGAGAATAGCGGCCGACTCTCGTTTGCCAATCGGTCTGAACGGTGCCGGCGCACCCCGCGATCAGCAGCATCACGATACCCCAAGTCAGCCGGTCCTTACTCAACACGCTGTGGTGATGCTTCGGTTTCACTTGCGGCACAGCAAAATTACCCCCGGTTCTTACAGCCGGGATGCGTGCACGGACAGGTACCGTTCGGAGGAGGGGCCGGAGCTTGTTCACATTCTTCGCTGCAAAAGGAACTGTGTGGCTGAGCCTGGCATGTGCAGGCCTGGTGTCCGCAGTTCTTCGGATAATTGATAGTGGGTCTTGGTGACGGTGTCATGGCGGACAGAAATCAGCGGATCATTTAACCAGCCAGACGCGGTAGGTCTTGGCGGCGGCAGGTCTTGGGATTTGGATGAGGCCAACGGCGCCAGGACTCATGACATCGTCACCGGCGGGCGTTCGCCAGGCTTCAAAGCGCTGGCTGTATAACAGCAGACCGTCCTTGTCGAAATAATCCACCATAATATGGGCGGCGTCCCGCAGTCCGCCTTGATAATGGGTGTTGGCCCAATCCAATCGTTTGAGCGTTTGGTATTGCACCACGAGTGTGCCGGCATCCTCTTCTTTCACGCTGAGCAGCTTCAGCACGCGGTTTTGGTCCAGGCCTTCGGCTCCCGTCGTTCTGCCGGCCAATTGCGTTTGGATAGCGCGGGCGCTCTCCGCCGCCGGTAGATAGGCTTTTATCCGGCAAAACACCGTCCGACCTTGTTCATTCTGCTCCACAATCTGTTGGTCCTGGACGTGCGTCGCCAGCGTGTTTGCGATCTCGCGTAACAGCGACGAGTCGACGGTCGAGGCCGTCTCCTCTCGATAAATCGCTGAGTTGACCACGGCCTGCCGAAGGGCTTCGCGGCATGCCAATTCTCTGGCCTCAGCAAGCTGCTCCGACGCCTGAGCCTTGTATCGGTAGTCGCCCGTGATCTCGAGACGGCCGTTCGGTTCGGCCGCATGCACGCTCATGGAGAGCCAGACGGCGGCCGCAGTGAAGGTATAAAGGCTGGTGATTCCATGGGCTGACATAGCGCCTCCGCAAAACTTCTGTGGGATGGCCCGCGGGTTATGCTACCACGCGACTTTCCATGCTTCCAGCCATGTGAAGCGGATGCATCAGCCCGAGCATCCGTCGGTGGATAAAAAAATCGTTTCCAATATGCCGGTTTGGGAGCAAAGAAAGCGTTGTACGTATTTCAGATAAATATCCCACAACAACAATGGGATACGCTTGACTTGCGCAGCATCTTCACGCAGACTCTCGATCTATGGAGGACACAGAGCAAACGCTACTCGCCGCATTGGCAGAACGTGTGGGCATTGCAGCGGAGTACCACGACATCAGCGGCGTCCGTCACGTCACCGCCGACCATACCAAGCGCGATATTCTCCGGGCGATGGGCTTTCAAGTCGATTCGACCGCCGCACTGGCGGTAGCGATTCGCGAATGGGACGAGGCGCCATGGCGCAGGCCTTGCGACCCGGTCCGCATCGTCCATGAGGAGGAAGTCGGTGCGCCCGTTCTTTGTTGTTTCGCATTGGAGGACGGCAAAGAGCGGTCCGTTATCGTCAAGTGGCAGCTCAACGACGAGTCTGGCAACCTCGTTCATGAGGGACAGGCCGGTCCGGGCCTCGTGGCCAGCGAGATCAAGTTCATCGACGGCGCGCGGCGGGTTCGCGTGGAATTGCCTGCGCCGAAAGGCCTTCCGCTCGGATATTATGATTTCATCATCCGTGCCGAAGGGCTGGTCGGGGGATCGACGGGAACGCTTCGGCTCATCGTGGCCCCGCAGCAATGTTACGTCCCGGCCTCGCTCGAAGAAGGGCGCCGCTACTGGGGCCTGGCGCTGCAATTGTATTCACTGTCGTCCGGGCGCAATTGGGGTTGCGGCGACATTACCGATCTTAATCAGGTCATCGAATGGGCGGGCAAGCGGCTGGGCGCGGGCCTCATCGGACTGAATCCGCTTCATGCGATCCGCAATACGGCGCCGCATCACACCAGCCCCTATGCGCCGTACAACCGGCTTGCGATCAACGAACTCTATATTGATCTCGAACGGCTGCCCGAATTCTTCGCTTCCGAAGACGCCCAAAATCGGTATCGGTCACCCGAGTTTCAAAGCAAGCTCCAGGCGCTGCGCGACAACCGGCGGGTCGACTACGATGCCATCGCCGAGGCCAAGCGGACGATGCTGGATCTTGCCTACCGGCAATTTCTGAAGGACGCGTATAGCGGCACGGAACCCAATCTCGAACCCAAGACCGCCAGGGCGAAGCTGCTCGAGCGGTTTATTCAGGCTGAAGGCGACGCCCTGGAGCTCTACGCCATCTTCCAGACTTTGGAGGAAGAGCGGCGCATGATCCAATCGAAAACGGCGACCTGGCAGGAATGGCCGAAGCAGTTCCTTACGCCGGGATCCGCCGCGCGGGAGTACGGGCGGCGACATCGGAAGCGCATTCGCTTTTTTCAATACATTCAGTGGATCGCATCCGAACAGCTTCAGGAAGCCAGGCGTACGGCTGAGGCAGCTGGAATGCCGATCGGCATCTATATCGATCTTGCGCTCGGCGCGGAGCGTACGGGCGCTGAAATCTGGATGTATCAATCGGTGATGGCGTTGGACGCAGATTGCGGCGCCCCGCCTGATGCATTTGCCCCGCAAGGGCAGAATTGGGGATTGCCGCCGGTCAATCCTGTGGCGCTCCGTCCGAGCCGCTATGAGCTGCTGATTCAGCTGTTGCGGAAAAACATGCGCTTTGGCGGCGCAATCCGGTTAGATCACGTCATGGCGCTTTGCCGCCTGTTCTGGATTCCCAAGGGCAAGTCGGCGACCGAAGGCACCTATGTGCATTACCCCTTTGAAGATCTTCTCGCCATCATTGCGTTGGAAAGCCACCGCTCAAAGACGGTCGTGATCGGCGAAGATCTCGGGACCGTCCCCGATTGGGTAAGAGAGCAATTGACCAAGGCGCGCGTGCTGTCGTATCGCGTGTTCTATTTCGAGCGTCGCGGCGACGGGTCATGGAAATCGCCCGGTGAATACCCGCAGCAGGCGCTGGCGGTGGCCGGGACGCATGATTTGCCGACGCTGACCGGATTCTGGTCCGGGGAGGACCTCAAGCTTCGCGCCGGCCTCGGGGCATTTCCAGACGATGCAAGCCGTCGTCAGGCAACCGAAGAGCGGCAGCGGGACAAAGGGCGGATGTTGGCTGCCCTCAAGCAGGAAGGGTTGCTGCCGAGCGGCATGAGCGACGACGCGGCCACCGTACCCGCCATGACGCCGGCCCTCTGTCGAGCGATCCATGCGTATCTCGCTCGCACGCCCGCCTGGCTGGTGCTGGCGAATCTCGAAGACGGCCTGGAAGAAATCTCACAAACCAACCTCCCTGGAACCGTCGAAAATCATCCGAACTGGAGACGGAAGTACGCCAGCCGCGTCGACAATCTCATCGATGACGAACGCCTGCTTGAACTTGGGGCGACCTTGCGTTCGATCCGTCCACTCAGCTGAGCCCCGCCGTTTCGATGCGGAATAGCTCTTTCGACTGCATTCCCCGACCGGCGACTCGACACATCCGTCAACACCCGCGTCGACGCTTCGCCTCACTGCTTCCTTGGTTGCAGAAACGTGCGCACGTTGCTCATGCCTAGGCAGAACCGCATTATCCTGACCATTGCCGCGGCGTTTTTTCTCGTCATCGTCGTACTGGAAACGGTTGCTCCCGCCAATATCGTCGGCGCCTATGCGCTGGTTCTGCCCATCTTGCTTGTCGCAACACTCAGGAGCCGTCCCTTGATGCTTGCGACCGTCATCGCTTGCGTCGCCGCGACGTACCTGGGCCTCATGCAGCCGACAAAGCCTGGCCGCTTTCAAGCGGCCGTGATCAACCGCACGGTCGTCGCTGGCGTACTTGTGATGGTGGCGTATATCGGGTTGACCCGTGAGGAACGGAAGGCCAGGGAGGAAACGGCGCGCCAGGCGTTGGCACAGCAGACCGAGAGTCTCTTGCGGGCGAACGCTTTGCTCGTCGATGCGAAGGATCAACTCAACCGCTCCGAACGTCTCGCAGCGGTGGGCCAATTGGTGGCTTCCGTGGCGCACGAAGTCGGAACGCCGTTGCACTCGATTGCCTGGCATGTGCAGGCGCTCGGCGAGGAGCCCGGCGTCACGCCCGACATGAAAAAGCGTATTACGGTCATTGACGAACAGCTCAATCGGGTCGTGCGGATTATCCAGGACCTCCTGTCGTCCACCCGGCAACGAAAACCGGAGCCGAGTTGGATGTCGGTCGACCAGGTGATTGGACCGGCCACCGCGTTGATGGAGCCGGCCTTTCATGCGAAAGGTGTCGCGCTGACCAGCGAGATGGCGATCGGGGTGCCCTTGGTATGGGCCGATGCGGGCAAGCTGCATCAGGTGCTTGTCAATTTGTTCACGAATGCGCTCGCCGCGACGCCGCCCCAGGGGACGGTAGATGTGCACGTCAGTGCGCGCGCGGCTACGCCCCAGGAACTTGAAGCAGGGCAGCAATTGGCGCAGGACATGTCCTCCATGGTGGTGACGGTGGCCGTCCGCGACACGGGAATCGGTATGCCGCCGTCCGACGTGCAAAACGCCTTTCAGCCGTTTTTCACAACCAAAGAGGTTGGCAAGGGAACCGGATTGGGTCTATTCTTGAGCCGGGAAACGATTCAAGCGCACGGCGGCACGCTGTCGCTGGCGAGCGAACAAGGACGTGGGACGATCGTGACGATCACGTTGCCTGGAAAGGTTGCCGTGCCGGAGGAAGTCGCGTAAGGACGTTATGCAGGCTGCAAAAATTCTCGTTGTGGACGACGATGCGGTCGCCAGGGATTTGCTGGCCGAGGCGCTGAAAAAAGAGGGCTACAGCGTCGAAGCGTACGGCAGCGGCGAAGAGGCGATCGCGCGCGGCCGTGAAGGGCGGGTCGATCTCGTGCTGACGGACATCCGCATGCGCGCGGTGGACGGCCTGACGGTACTCCGTGAGTTCAAACGCATGAGCCAGGACACGGCGATCGTCGTGTTGACGGCCTTTGGATCGCTTGAGGGCGCCATCGAAGCGATCAAGCAAGGCGCCTATGATTACCTCGCCAAGCCGTTTAAAAAAGAAGAGATCAAGCTCGTCGTCCAGCGCAGCCTCGATCATTGCCGGCTGTTGCGCGAAAACACCAAGTTTCGCGAGGAACTGAAAAAAAACAAGGACGATTGGTCGCCGCTCGTCGGCAGCAGCCCCGCAATGCTGGAAGTGTATAAGCTCGTGGCCCGTGTGTCGGAAAGCCGGAGTACGGTGCTCTTGCAAGGGGAAAGCGGGACCGGCAAAGAGCTGATTGCACGTGCCATTCACGGAAACAGTCCCCGTCGGGACAAGGCGTTTCTTCCGGTGAATTGCGGCGCGCTTCCGGACACGCTCCTGGAATCGGAAATGTTCGGCTATGAAAAGGGCGCGTTTACCGGCGCGGTCGGCACGAAAACGGGACTTTTCGAATCGGCCAATGGCGGAACGTTGTTCCTCGATGAGATCGGTGAGTTGGGGCAGGCGCTGCAAGTGAAATTGTTGCGCGTGATGCAGGACCACGAAGTACGCCGCGTGGGCGGAACCAGTTCCATCAAGGTGGATGTCCGCATCATTGCGGCCACGAACCGAGACCTCGAGCAATTCGTTAGGGACGGCAAATTCCGGGACGACCTGTTTTACCGGCTCAACGTTGTCCGGATCACCCTACCGTCGCTTAAGGAACGTGAGGAGGACATCCCGATGCTGGCGCACCATTTTCTGCAGAAGTGCGCGGCCGGTGCAACGACGGCGGTGCGAGGATTTCATCCGGACACGCTCGATTGCCTGAAGCGGTATCGATGGCCGGGAAACGTCCGTGAATTGGAGAACGCCATCGAGCGCGCCGTCTCACTCAGCCATGGACCGCTGCTGACACCGGATGACTTGCCGGAACAAATCCGTCAAGCCTCGACGGTGTCAGAGCCGAAACCCGACACCCCCGAGGCGATCGAATCGGTCTATCTCACGCTCGAAGAAGTCGAAAAGCGCCATCTCATTCGCGTGCTCAAGGAAACCAAAGGCAATAAGGTGAAAGCGGCGAAAATCTTGGGCATCGACCGACGGACCCTGTATCGGATGGCCGAGCGCTTCGGACTCGATTTAGGGCCCGATGCGGAAGGTAGCGAGAAGGATGTGGGATGAGGCTAGAGAATGCGCAGCGCGTTCTTGATCAGCCGGAGCTGATTCTCTGCGCTCTGTGGCAGGGCGGTTGGTGAGTCCTCCCATCGCGTAAACAGTCCGTCTTTTCCCTCGTACTGCACGTGCAGTTTCAACCGGCTCGTCTGCTGATCTGCCGCCGTGATCACGGCATCCACCCGACTGCGTCCGGTCCCGAAGCGCCAACGAAGCAGGCCATCCCAGACACTGCGGTTTTCCTCGCGGTAGCCGGTGGTCAGATTTTGATCGTCCTGCTGCTCCACGGCATAGCCGCCGTCTGTCAGGACTTGCACGACGGCCGTGCGCACTTCGTCAGCGGGCGCCGGCAACGTCACGTCCACGACGTCCGGTTCATGAGGGATTGGCGGACCGGCGCAGGCCGCACCGGTGAGGAGGGCCAGCGCAAACAGGACACGGAAGCGAGGGGCGATCACTTGGCCTTTGTGTCCTTCAACCGGTACACAAGATGCGTATCGGTTTGTGAGACGCCATCGATCGAATGAATGCGGCTGAGCACTAACTGGGTCAGCGCATCCTGATCAGGCACTTCAACCACTGCGATGATGTCCGGTTTTCCCCAGCAAGGATCGATCGTTTTGATCTGCCTGATCTCGCCGAGCGCTTTGACCACCCGGCTGGTTTGTCCCGGTTGGACGTGAATCAGAATATACGCTCGGTCGGCCATCACCACTCCACCGTCTACCGGCGCATGGATCGTGCAAGGCACCGCCGGAATGGCCGGCTCTTTGTCACCGTAGCGGATACCCTGAGTGCCTGTCAACGTGGCGGAATGCGACGCCGGACGTTGATCAGGAACGACTGCAGCCGATTTCGGTCGTTTCATAACCGCCTCATTTAGGTGCGACGATAACGTCGACGGTAAAATGTTCGGTGCTGCTGGCCAACTCGTTTTCCAAGCCGCGAGGATTGCCGATGCGGCCTTCCGGGTCATAGATAAAGCACAACAATTGGGTGCACCGTCCTCGAGCTCGATAGCGGTCTGCGTCAGCGCGAAGCTGCTCCGTCAAGTCCTTTCGGCTGAGTCCTGTCCGCGTTTTCTTGACCGCAAAGGCAAGGCGATCATGGTTGAGGAGGAAGGTGGTGCGAGACACGCCAGCGCCGTATTCCGGTGTCCATTCATCCGTGCCGATGTCCTCGAAATGCTGCCGGAGGAGTGCGTGAATGAGGTCTTGTACGTCGATCTCATCCTCGACACAGATGGTCGCTCGATACTCGCCGCGCAACCGCAATTGACGGGCCACCGCATGAAAGCGTTGGCAAAGGTTCTTGGTCACCGAGAGATAATCGATATCGGGACCGGCGGCGGCGCTTGCGGGCGGTGTCGGCGATGAAGATGGCGTCGACGGAACGGCCGAAGGCAATGGGACGGAAACTTCCTGCGTCGAAAAGGCACCGGGTGCAGCGTGCGGTTTTGGGTCCGCCGTCGGCGCAGCCGTGAAGGGGAGCGGCGTTGCAGCTCCCGGCGCTGTTGCGCCTCCAGTGTCAGCCACACACTCGACGGGGGGAATTAGAGCCGAGGGCGTTGGCGCAGGCGGAGCCGCCGAAGGAGCGCCGCCTTGTGGCGGTGCAGACATTCGGACTGGCGGACTTTGTTCCGGAACTGAAGGCAGCGGTTTGGTTTCTTGAGTGCGGAACAACGATGAAATGGGTTCGATCGGTGCCCTCGGCGGTATTGAGTGAGCAACGGGCGGCGTGGCTGGTGGTGCGACCGGTATCGGCGCAGCGCCGGTTGCAGGGGGTTGAGAAGGAGTGTTCTCTGTGCCTGATACGAGATGCAACGTTGTGCTGGCAGGATGGGCCGCGGGTGTCACCGATGTCACCGATACTTGGGTCATTGCAGCGGACTGAGGCACGAGCGTCAGCTGAGGAGCGGTTGATGACACGGCCGTGTCGTGCGTCACCGCCGGTTTGATGCCCTGCAATTCCAGCTTTTTATCCTCAAGCGAGGCAATCAAACCCTTAATGAGACTAAGTGTCTGTT
The DNA here is from genome assembly GCA_046734935.1 of Nitrospirota bacterium. Taxonomy (GTDB): domain Bacteria; phylum Nitrospirota; class Nitrospiria; order Nitrospirales; family Nitrospiraceae; genus Nitrospira_C. The sequence continues at coordinate 613 of JBKPSD010000127.1, read as the reverse complement.
TTTTGTCGGCTGGAGAGGAGAGGGTCAGTTTCAATTGACGATGGGATTGGAATTCAGGGGACTTATCGCCGAAAGCCCGCTTAATGCATTCGCGAAGCTGGAGTTCCGTGCGCGCGAGGGCACCCTCGAGATAGGGAAAGCCTTCCCGCCCGAGATCTTCGAGTTTCGGGATAAATGCCTGGAGTTGTTCGATGCCTTGCGTGAGGTCGTCGATCGCAAGCGTTTTCGACCGCCCCCGCTCAGTTTTTGCCCGTGCCATAGAATGTGGCTAGAGTGTAGCCCACGCGTCGGATGCTGGCAAGAAAACAGCGGAAAATCAGCATGATCGACGCGACACTTCGGCGGTCAGGCAGCGATGTCGACCGAATCGTCCTCGGCGCCTTCGGCGACCAGTTCCGGGGTCGAAGGTGCCTGAACCACTGCCGCCGCCAGGGTTGCTGCATGCAACCGCCGATTTCTTTCGACAACAGGGTCGTAGACATGCCCGCAATTAATGCAGCGCCAGCCCTCGAGCCACCAGTCACCGCCGCTTTCCTGGAGATCCAGGAAATGATCCCGTGCCATGCATCCTTGACACCGTCGGCAAGTCATAAAGCCTCCTTTGTGCTCAGTA
>JBKPSD010000126.1:0-10576 GCA_046734935.1 Nitrospirota bacterium | reverse complement strand
GAGAAAGCGCGCATCAGCGAGGCGGTCCGTGCCGCGGAAGCGCGCACGAGCGCTGAAATCGTTCCGCTGCTGGTGGCGCGATCAGGGCTGTATCGCGATGCGCAACATCGTGCGGGACTGGCTCTGGCGCTGACCGTCTTGGCAGGGCTCTTGATGGGAGAAGGGTTCTGGGTCTCATGGGCCTGGGAGAAGGCTCAAGCTGCGTGGCTGCTGTTTGCCACGCTCGTCGCTTACGCGGTGGGCTCCTGGGCGGGAACGTTTCCTCCGATCATCCGGGCGGTCACCTCGGCCGAGCGCTTGCGGGGCAAAGTGCAGCTCAGGGCCGAACGGGCCTTTGCCCAACACAGCCTCGCACGCACGCGCCAACGTACGGCGGTGTTGCTCATGGTCTCGCTCCTTGAACGGCATGTGTTTGTGCTCCCGGATCAAGGCATCGGCGGCATTACACCGGCGCAATGGAACGAGGTGGTCGAAGCGGTCGTGATGAAGCTCAGACAAGACGACGTCGCCGGCGGATTCTGCGCCGGCATCGAACGGTGCGGCGCGCTGCTGGCGCACGCCTGTCCCGCCGTCCCCGGAGACAATCCCGACGAACTGTCGAACCGTCTCGTGCAGGAGCCATAACGGCGAGAAATCGGTTCGACTCCCCGCGGCAAAAAAATAGAGACTTTCCGGATATCCTGTTAAAATCCGCTCGATGTCCGACCGCGCGGCCGTCTCTCCCGTCCCCCTACAGCAGGAAAACCATTCGCTGGTCAAAGCGGCGGGCGTGATCGGCGTGGCGACGTTTACCAGCCGCATCCTCGGGTTCATCCGCGATATGGTGCTGGCCCGGCTCTTCGGGGCGACGCCCGCTGCCGATGCCTTTTACGTCGCGTTCCGCATTCCCAGCCTGCTGCGAGAGCTGTTTGCGGAAGGATCGATGTCGGCCGCGTTCATTCCCGTCTTCACCGAATACTACACGAAAAAATCCAAGCGGGAGGCCTGGGAGTTGGCCAGTGCGGCGTTCACCACGTTGCTGACGGTGGTCACGCTGGTCACGCTCTCGGGCATCGTTGCGGCCCCCTGGCTGGTCCAGTTGCTGGCGCCCGGCTTCCACGGGTCCCCGGAGAAGCTCGCCTTGACCACCTTGCTGGCCCGCGTGATGTTTCCCTATCTGTTGTTCATCAGTCTCGCCGCAGCGGCGATGGGCATTTTGAACTCGCTGCGGGCGTTCGCCGTTCCGGCCTACGCGGCGTTGTTCCTGAATATCTTCATCATCGGGTGCGCGTTGTTTCTCTCCCCCCTCCTGGAAGAGCCGATCATCGGCGTGGCGATCGGCGTCGTCGCCGGAGGCGCCGCGCAGTTCGCGATGCAGCTGCCGAGTCTCAAGATGCGGGGGCTGCTGTTCGGATTCCGCTTTCAGCCGGGCCACCCGGGCGTCAGGCGGATCGGACAGCTGATGGTGCCTTCACTGCTCGGAATGTCGGTCACGCAGGTGAATTTGACGGTCAGTACCATCCTCGCGTCGTTCATTGCCGGGGCGCCAACCTATCTATTTTACGGGATGCGGTTGATCCAGTTTCCCTTGGGGATCTTCGGCGTCGCGCTGGCGATGGCGATCCTGCCGACGTTGTCGGCCCAGGCGGCGCGCGGTGCGATGGGAGAACTCCGGACGACCCTCGGATTCGGATTGCGGATGATCGTCTTCATCATGTTCCCGGCGATGTTCGGCTTGATTTTCCTGCGGACGCCGATCGTCCACCTGTTTTTCGAGCATGGCACGTTCACGGCGCACGATACCGCCGAAACGTCGATGGCGGTGCTGTGCTATGCCGTGGGACTCTGGGCCTTCGGCGGGGTCCGCATCATCGTGGCTGCCTTCTACTCGCTTCAGGACACCAAGACGCCGGCCGTTTCGGCCGCAGTGGCCGTGACGGCCAACATCGTCTTTTCCCTGCTGCTGATGTCCTCGATGGGAGCGCCGGGCCTGGCGCTGGCCACGGCGCTGGCCGGAATGGTCAACGCGGGGATTTTGGTCGCCGTACTCAATCGCCGCCTCGGCGGTGTTGATTGGGCGTCGGTCGGCAAATCTGCGGGACGGGTCATGGTCGCCTGTGTCCCGCTCGCACTCGCGTGTCTCTGGGTGTCGGGGGCGCAGGTGTGGACGCACGACGGCGAGTGGGCCGCCAAGTCGGTGATGCTGGCGGTGGCCATCGGCCTCAGCCTAAGCGGATACGTGGGTGTCCATGCGCTGATGCGCTCGGAAGAACTGGATCTGGTGTGGACCATGGCCAGGAACAAATGGGCGAGAATCGCCGGACGTTAGTGGAGCCAATACATCGCGTCTTAATCTTCAAATCCCGGTGGGGCTGGATGGGCGTGGCCGCATCAGAACGCGGCCTGGCCGCCATCGTGCTGCCGCGGGTTTCCAGGTCGGCGGTGGCGGCAGATTTACCTCCCGACGCGGGTACGTCAGGCGGGCCGCTCTCTGATACCTTGCGGAGCGCCAGGAAGCAGTTGACGGAATATCTCGCCGGTACCCGCACGTCGTTCGATCTCCCGCTCGACTTTTCGGCGGGTACCGCGTTTCAGCGGCGGGTATGGAAGACGTTACGGGCAATCCCCTATGGCGAACTATGGTCCTACCGAGGTCTGGCGTCACGGGTCGGCGGGGTACAGTATGCGAGGGCCGTCGGAGGGGCTGTCGGCGCGAACCCGCTGCCGATCATGGTCCCCTGCCATCGGGTGATCGCGCAGGACGCAACGATCGGCGGATTCTCATCCGGTCTGCCGGCAAAGCGCCGGCTCCTGGCGCTTGAAGGTTCGCTGTCCCGCCTGCAGGCATCGGGCAGATCCCGATGAAAGCGGTCATTCAGCGTGTGACCCGGGCGTCGGTAGAAGTCGAGGGACGAACCGTCGGGGCGATCGGCCCGGGCCTGCTTGTCCTGCTCGGAGTGGCAAAGGGGGACGGCGAAGCGGACTGCCGTTTCATGGTCGACAAGTTGCGCGGCCTCCGGATCTTCGCCGATGAAGCCGGCAAAATGAACCGCTCGCTGGTCGATGTCGGCGGCGCGATCCTGCTCGTGTCTCAGTTCACGCTGTTGGGCAACACGAAGAGCGGCCGGCGACCCGGTTTCGACGACGCGGCGCCGCCCGACGAAGCCAAGCGATGGTATGAACAGGTCTCGAGCGCACTCAAGGCGCAGGGCACGACGGTCGAAAACGGGATCTTCGCGGCTCACATGAAGGTCGAGTTGGTGAACGACGGTCCGGTCACATTCCTGTTGGATAGCCGGAGCGGGACTTCGGCGGTCTCCTGAGAGAAGTCTGCTATAATAGGTTTGACCGCATTCGAATCAGCGAGGGAGAGATGGGAACTTCGATCCCGGCTCGGCATCCCCTGCGGCAACTTTTCAGCGCCTTGACCGAGAAAAGCTTCACCGAACACCTCGGGTGGCCAGATGCCAACGTGACCACTTACGTCACGAACCTGCTCGTAGAGTTCACGCGCACAGATCAGTTGTTCAAGATCAGAAATCGCCAGGGCGAGACCGTCGATTCGGTCGTCGATCTCCTGTTCGAATCGGAGGTGTTGCTCGAAGCGCAATCGTTGGACCGCGAGCGCGACGTCCACCAGCACATCGGCGACTTTACGCTGTTCATGGCCGGGCTGTTTCCGGAATACCTGCGCCGTCTCAAAACTGCGGGCCTGGTTTATCATAAAGATTTCCTTGTGGATTACGTGAAGACCGGAAAGCGCTCCTACGGCATCGTCGCCCAGATGGCGGAGCAGCCGTCGCAAGACGAGCGACCGTTGTTCGCCAAGCTGTCCGACAACTTCGAACTCTGCGTCACGGGATTGGGATTCGTCCGCTCCGACCTTGACCGCATGCAGAATCCTGCCTACCAAAAGGCCAAGGACCTCCTCCTCAATTGACTCCTCCGCGGCTCTTGATCCTTGCGCACGGCGGCGCCGGGCGGCGCGCGATGACGCCGCGCCAAGCCTCGCGCCTTGCCGACGCGCTCGCCGCCGGCCATGCGATTCTCCGTCAGGGCGGCTCCGCCCTGCTCGCGGTCGAACGCACCATTTTCGTTCTGGAAGACTCGGGCCTCTTCAACGCCGGCCGCGGCGCAAAGCATCAGCTCGACGGCATCCAGCGGATGGATGCCTCGATCATGGAAGGTCACGGACTGCGAGCGGGCGCAGTCGCCTCCCTCGAAGGGTTCGTCCACCCAATCACCGTTGCACGGCTCGTCATGGAAGAGAGCGGTCACGTCTTGCTCGCAGGGCCGATGGCCGGTCGGTTTGCCCGGCGGTTCCAGCTCGAGCGGCACGCCCGGAGTTCCGCTCGCCGCCGCTCTTATGAGCGACTCTTCCGTGCGCCTGGAACCCGAACGAGGGGTCACGGGACGGTCGGCGCCGTGGCCTTGGACGGGGCGGGCACGATCGCCGCCGGCGCCTCGACCGGCGGCATTGACGCCATGCTGCCCGGCCGGGTCGGCGACACGCCGCTCATCGGCTGCGGCGTCTACGCGGACAATCGCAGCGGAGCCGTCTCCATGACCGGTCACGGGGAGGGTATCATACGCCTGGCGGTGGCGAAGGCGATTTGTGAACGGCTTGCCGCAGGCCGCAGTCCAGGACAGGCGGCCAAAACGGTCTTGCGTCAACTGGTCTCGCGCATCGACGGCGCGGCTGGTACATTGGTGATGACGGCGCAGGGGCGGTTTTCGATCGCCCACGTGACCCCCTACATGGCCGCCGGCTGGTGGGACGGGTCGGCGCGGCCGATCGTGAAAGGGCGTTGGACATGAGCGGCATACTGTTCCATTTGGCATTTCCGATTCATGACATCGATGCAGCCAAGCGCTTCTATGTCGACGGACTGGGGTGCACTCTCGGGCGTGAATCGGCGGGAGCCGTGACGTTCGGTCTTGGCGAGCACCAGCTCGTGGCGCATGTGGTCGAGGACGCTCCAAACGAACAGAAAGGGATTTATCCGCGACATTTCGGCCTGGTGTTCCTCGCGGAAGCGCCGTGGCAAGCCCTGGCGGATCGGGCCAAAGCGAAGGGGCTGACGTTTTATCAACAGCCCCGTCTTCGCTTTCCCGGCACCCGCATCGAGCATCGCACGTTCTTTCTTCGTGATCCTTCGCAGAATCTCCTCGAATTCAAACACTACACGCATGAGTCCGCCATCTTCGGCGAGCGGGATTTTCACGCGGTAGGCGACGCCTCGGCCGGCGACTGACATCAAAACTCCGCGCGCACGCCTCCCATGATGAGCAGGGGACTGCCCAGAGTTTTCACCTGACCGGTCTGCGTGGCGATGTACTGGCGGTCCGTGAGATTCTCCCCCGTAAGCAGCAGACGGATGCCTTGCCGGATCTCGTGCTGGAGCGAGGCGTCGATGACGAAGAAGTCGGCCACGGGCTGCGTATTGGCGTCGTCGACATACTGGCGCGAGAGATAGCGGGCCAGAATGACGAGCTCCACAATATCCGCCCGTCCTGCCGTCGCGCCCATCGTCACCTGGCTTCGGGACACGTTCGGAACGCGCTTCCCCTCCCGGTCGGGATTGGCTGGAAAATTTCGGATCACCGAATCGACATAGGCGTAGCCCGCATTCATCGTGAGCCACGGTCCCACCTTGTAGGACAGATCGAGCGCTCCGCCGGTGGCAAGCGTCCTGCCCACGTTTTGACGTTGTGCGGCGGAAGCGCTCCGAGAGACGAACAAAATCTGATCTTTCACTTCGTCTCGATGGACGGACAGGCGCCAACGCACCGATCGATCGGTCAGGAACTCTCCTTCCAATTTGGCGTCGACGCCCGTCAAGCGCTCGGGGCGCAATTGATCGTTGGGCAGAAAGACGAATCCGCCCGAGGCGAACCCGCGGTACAGCTCGTTGAGCGTCGGGACGCGAAAGGCCTGATAGACGGAGGCGCCCAGCCGCAGACTGTCCGCGATTTGATAGGCCGAAGACAGTTTCGGATTGACGACGCTGATCACGTTGTCGGCGGGGACCGCCGTGCCGGCCGGCGTGTCGATGCGGGCGTTGTAATTTTTCCACCAATCGGCTCGCACGCCCGGCGTCACGCTCCAGCGGTCCGCGAGGGGCAGGATCCATTCACCGAACAAGCCCCACCCGAGCTGCTGGCCCCGCGAGGACGTTTGGCCTAGAAACGCCGTTTGTGAAAACAACTGATCGGTCGATTGGCCGATGATGGTGCGGGCGTCCGCGCCCAGCACCAGCCGGTCGGCATTGAACAGGCGGCCCGTCCACTGCAGCGAGCCGCCGAAGTCATTGCTGGGAATCGTTTGAATGCTGTTTTGAAATTCTCCCAAACGCACGAGCGGCGCGGGGATGATTTGCGATGTCAGGTTGCGGAACGTTTGCCATTGGCCGAACAGCTTCCCTTCCCAGAGTCCGGCACGATGCTGGTCGCTGCGCAGTCCAAGCGACACGTTGCCGATGGTCCGGGAGCCGATGCTGAGCGTCGTGCCGAACGTCCTGTCCTCATGAAAGTAGCTTCCGGCGAGGTCGAAGACGGTGGACTGCGTCGGCAGCCAGGCCACGCTGCCGTTGAAGAACTCATGCCGTGAATCGTTGGTTCGGTCGACCGGGCCTCGCTGGTACTCGGGCACGGGAATGATGCCGTTCGTGTGAAACCACCGGTATCCGAGCGAGAAGCGGAACCGATCACCTCCGTACCGGGCGTTAAGGGCCTGCTGGTAGGTGCTCAGCGTGCCTGCCTGGCTGTCCAATGTGAAGCTGGTCCCCCTGGCCGGGGTCCGCGTGATGACATGGACGACGCCGCCCATCGCCCAGGTGCCGTAAAGATTGGAACTCCCTCCTGGAACGATCTCCACCCGTTCGAGGTCATTGGGAATCAAGCCCCAGTTGATCCAGCCTCCGAAGCCGTCGTTCAGCGGCACGCCGTCGAGCAGCACGAGCGCGCGGCGCGTGCCCAAACCGTTTATGGTGATTGATTGCGCCGTCGGATGGTTGTATCGGCTGCTCAGCAGGGCCGGCTGGACGCCGGGCACGGAACGCAGGACATCGTCAAGTTCATGCCCGCCGGGATACGGAGAGCGCTTGATTTCGCCCTCGCTCACTACGGTCACCGCTGCCGCGGTTTTCGCGGCCGCTTCGGGGGTGCGCGTCGCGCTGATGACGAGTTCGTCCGTCTCGAGGACGGCATCGCCGGCCGGAGGCTCGGCGGCCGCCTGCCCGAAGAGCGTGAACGCCGCAGCCGTCACGCACGCCGTCATGCGCCAGCCGGGCATCCGAGGCTATCGGATCCGCGTCTGATGACGCTGGCTCTGGCTCATGCGGTGAAGGACCCGCTCGTACCGTCGAACGAGCGAGGTCGTCTTCCGCAGTGGATCATAGCGGCGCGGCGAGGGGAGAATGGCGGCGAGCCACGCCGCCTCATCCTCGGTCAGGTCGGAAGCGGGCTTCCTGAAATGATGCCGTGCCGCCGCTTCAGCGCCATACACGCCTGTGCCCCATTCGGCCACGTTGAGATACAGCTCAAGAATACGCTCCTTCGTCAGGTGGTGTTCGAGCGAGCGGGTGATCAAGGCTTCCTGCGCTTTTCTCAACACCGACCGTTCGGAAGACAGGTACAGATTTTTTGCGAGCTGTTGGGTGATCGTGCTGCCGCCGCGCTTCAGGGCGCCCTGCTCGAGGTCATACAGCGCGGCGTCCTTCATGCCTTCCCAGTCGAATCCTTCGTGCGTGAAGAAGGAAGCATCCTCGGCCGCCACGACGGCGCGCCGCAGATGGGGCGACATCCGGGACATCGGCACCCAGACCCAATGGCGGCCCAGTCGCGTTCCCGCGGCTTCGGCCTCCGCCTGGCGAGCCTCCATCAAGGCCGTCGACGTCGGATTGGCCGTGCGCAGGGTCGAGACGTCCGGAAGCGTGAGCAGCCACAGCAGACCTAAGGCCCCTGCGGGAATCGCAACAGACATCAGGAGCACGAGCCAGAGCCGGCTGCGGCGGCGCTTGGTTGACTTCCGTATACGGTACCCGTATGACATGGCCAGGTGTGTCGTGAAAATTCTGAAGGCGGAGTTTATCAGAAGTTGCGCCGGCTCTGAACAGTTTCCCACCGGTCCTTCACCGGAAATTGCCGTCGTCGGCCGCTCAAACGTCGGCAAGTCATCGCTCATCAATTCGCTGCTCCAGCGCAAGGGGCTCGCCAAGGTCAGCCGCACCCCTGGGAAGACCAGGGCGATCAACTTATTCGCCGTCGCCACCGACGATCCGCAGTTGCCGCGGTTCGTGCTTGCCGATCTGCCCGGGTACGGCTACGCCAAGGTCTCCAAATCGGAGCGGGCGCGATGGGCGCCGCTGATCGAGCAATACCTCGGACGGCGTCACCAGATCTGCACCGTCGTCATGCTGGTGGAGAGCCGCGTCCTCGGACATCAGGATTGCGAGACCGTGCTCTGGCTCCGCGCGATCGGCTACGATCCGGTGGTGGTTGCGACCAAGGCCGATAAATTGAAAGCGAGCGAGCGCACGGCCGCTCTGCGCCGATTGGAGGAGAGCCTGGCACTGAGTGATGGCGTTACGGCTTACTCGTCGATGACGGGGGAGGGGCGGGAACGCTTGTGGTCTGTTTTAAAGGCGCGCTGCCGAACTTGATTTCGATGTAGGACTTGTTTTTCAAATCCGCGAGCCAGGCGTGAAACATGTCTTCGCTTTTCTGCTGAAAGACCAGCGCCTGAATTTCCTGCCGTACTTCCTCATACGGCCGGAACTGCTTCGGTTTTTTGTCGTCGAGCCGGACGATATGAAGGCCGTCGGAACTCTCGATCACCTCCGAGATGCCGCCCGGCACGAGATTGCCGACGCCTCGTTCGATCGCCGGCAGCAGCTCTCCCTGGCGGACCAGACCCAACCGCCCGCCCCGTGACGCGTTGGGTCCGTCGGAGAAGCGAAGCGCGAGGTCCTCGAAGGACTCGCCTTGCTTGATCAGCGTCATGATTTCACGGCCTTTCGCCTGTGCGGAAGCCAAGTCGTCGGCCGACGGGACCCTGAGAAAAATCTGGCTCAACGTGTATTCTTCCGGCAGGGCGAACCGGTCGCGGTGCTCCTGGTAATACCGCTTCATCTCCGGATCCGCGACCATCACGCCGCTGCGAACCTCCCGGTCGACGACTCTCAGCAGCACGAGCTGCTCGCGCACGCTCTTCGTGGCGGTCGGATCCTTCTCGTCGATCTTCTCGCCCTGCTGGGACAACTGCTTGATGGCCTGTTTGACTTCATTGTCGCTGACGTCGACGCTCTTGGCCTTGGCTTCCTGCAGCTGCAACCGGCGCTCGATCATGGTGGTGAGGGCCATCGCTTCCGCCATTTCGAGCCGGCGGCGCAGCTCCTCTCCTCGGTAGCGCTTCTCGATCCGTGCGCGCTCCGGCGCCAGCTCCCGTTTCACCTCCGACAACATGATCAGATCAGAATTGACGATTGCGACGATGCGATCTTCGACTTTCGCGCCAAGAGACGAGTCAATGAGGCCGAACGAGGCTGCGGCGAGCAGGAGGGTAAGCCCGAGGGGTCCGCGGATGGATGTGCGAGACGAGATGGTCATGGCCTGTCGACGCGAGGACTTGCAAGTCGCGCGACGAATCGGGTGATTGTACAGGATTCAACGAGGGATGCGGAAGCCGCAGCTTGCTACCGCTTCGTCAGACCGTCGGCGACCGGCCGCGACCCATCGGCCAGCTTGACGACGGCTTTGGCCTTGATCTCCGCGATCACGCTGTCAAAGTATTGCTTTCGCTTCACATAGAGCAATTCCTGCCGCAGCCGTTCGCGCTTGGCGAGGTCCGCCTGGATGATTTCCGGCTCCAGGGCGTCGACCCGGACGAGATAGTAACCGGCTTCCGTCTTGATCGGCGCGCTGATCATGCCGGGCTTGAGCGTCTTGACGACTTCGTCGACTTCCGGAATCAGGAGCCCTTTCCGGTACGGTCCAAGGTCGCCGCCCTTCGCCTTGGTTTTGAAGTCGATCGAATAGCGCTGCGCGAACTTGGCAAAATCCCCGCCGCGGTTGACCTGCGTCTCGAGATCTTTGGCGGCGGGATAATTGGGCAGCAGCATCTGGGATACGCGGACCTTGAGGGAGGTCAGCAGCTCGCCGGCATGCTCTTCGTAGTACCGGTCCAGCTCGTCCTTCGTCAGCTCGACCGTCGTCTTCATCCGGTCCTTGAGCAGTTCGTCGATCAGCAGTTTTTCCTTATACCGCCGTACACGATCGCGGATGGCGTCGCTCTGATCGAGCCCCTGTCTGCGGGATTCCTGCAGGAGAAGTTCATGGTCGACCAGTTCCTTCAGGAATGCCTGGCGCCCGCCTTCCTTTTCGTACCGGGCCTTCGTCGCCTCGGGAAGGTCTCCCCACTCGTGGTCGAACTCCGTCTGCGTGATCGGTTTGCCGTTCACGAAGGCGACGACCCGCTCTTCGGATTGCGGCGGCGTGCAACCGCCCCAGAGCGAAAGCATTCCGACCGCGAGCGTGAGTAGGCCCATCCGCCGGACGGCCGCAACAGCGGCAAAACCCGTCATTGGTCGATGCATCG
>JBKPSD010000125.1:0-6672 GCA_046734935.1 Nitrospirota bacterium | reverse complement strand
GAGCAGAAAGTCTGTCAGGAAGCCGTTCATGCAAGGAGCGCAGCATGAGTACGACAACACCCCAGGCGACCGGAGAGGTCACGTATCTCGAAGCCATTTCGCAAGCGCTCGATGAGGAAATGACCCGGGATGAGCGCGTGTTCATTCTGGGTGAAGACGTCGGGCAGTATGGAGGTGCCTTCAGAATTACCGAGGGGTTCCTGGAGAAATACGGCGAGTGGAGAATCCTCGATACGCCGCTTGCCGAATCCGGTTTCGTCGGCGCGGCCATCGGCGCGGCCATGATGGGCATGCGGCCTGTCGTCGAGATGCAGTTTGCGGATTTCATTTCTTGCGCCTTCGACCAAATCACGGAAGTTGCCGCGAAGAATCACTATCGGTGGGGTGCTGCGGTCCCGTTGGTCATCCGTGCGCCGTTCGGCGGCGGCGTTCATGGTGGGCCGTTCCATTCTGAATGCCCCGAAGGCTGGTTCTTCCACTCGCCCGGGCTAAAGCTGGTTGCTCCATCGACACCGTATGATGCGAAGGGTCTGCTCAAGGCCGCGATCCGTGACCCGAACCCGGTCATCTACTTCGAGCACAAATTTCTCTACAGGCGGATCAAGGCGGCGCTTCCCGCTGGAGATTTCATCGTTCCTCTCGGGAAAGCGGACATCAAACGAACGGGGAGCGACATTTCCGTCATCACCTACGGTGCCATGGTCCATCTGGCGCTCGAGGCGGCCGAGATGCTCGCCAGGGAAGGCATTGATCTCGAGGTCGTGGATCTCCGCACGCTGGCGCCTCTCGATACGGAGGCAATTTACTTATCGGTGCGCAAGACAAGCAAAGCGATCGTGCTTCACGAGGACAACAAGACCGGCGGAATCGGCGCTGAGGTGGCCGCACTCTTGGCCGAAGAATGCTTCGACAGTTTGGATGGCCCCATCATGCGTATCGCGGCGCCGGACACGCCGGTACCGTTCAGCACGCCGCTGGAGGAATTTTTTCTGCCGAAAACGGCCGACGTCGTGGCCGCGGCGCGTACGCTGGCCGCCTATTGAATGCACGGAGCACGAATTGGCGACCGACATCATCATGCCTCAGCTCGGCGAGAGCATCGCAGAGGGAACCGTGGTGAAGTGGCTCGTTCCCCTCGGCGGGGCGATCGAGAAGGACCAATCGTTGCTGGAAGTTGAAACCGAAAAGGTGGACCTCGAAGTGCCTTCCCCCGCCACCGGGCTATTGAACGAGATATTAGTGCAAGCAGGCGAAACCGTGGCCGTCGGCACGCTGCTGGCACGGATCGAGAGCGCCCCTCCTGCCGAAGTCATCAGCCGGGTTGGCGGAGTCGTGGTTCGGCCGGCCGAACATGCCGCAGGGGAGGATCATCATTCTCCTGCCGTGCGTCAACTGGCAAGGGAACACGCAGTGGATCTCGGCCTCGTCAAAGGTACAGGCGCTGGCGGGCGGGTCACCAAGAAAGACGTGCTCGAATTCGTCGCCCGCAACGCCGATGCCGGGAAGGCACCCATCGCGGGCGGAGACGGGTCGATGGGCGAAGAGGTGCTGCCGCTAACGCAGATGCGGAAGACCATTGCCGAGCGGATGCTGAAAAGCCGGCAAACATCCGCCCACGTCAGCACATTTTTCGAAGCAGACTTTTCGAGCATCGCGGCATTCCGTGCGGGACGCAATTTGACGTATCTTCCCTTCGTCGTAAGGGCCGTCACCCGCGCGCTCCGCGATGTGCCTGTTGTGAATTCAATGTGGGGAGACCAGGGCATTCTCGTGAAGAAGGACCTGCATATCGGGATCGCGACGGCGCTTGAAGAGGGGCTGCTCGTGCCGGTCGTACGGCATGCTGACCGGAAGGGTCTCACCCAGTTGGCCAAGGAGATCACGGATCTTGCCGACCGCGCGCGGTCCAAGAAGCTGAATCCAGATGAAGTGCAGGGCGGCACCTTCACGATCACCAACCACGGCGGCTTCGGCAGCCTCTTCAGCACGCCGATCATTCATCAACCTCAGATCGCCATTCTCGGCGTCGGTGCGATCGAAAAGCGGGCCGTCGTACTCAACGATGCGATCGCCATCAGACCGATGGGATACCTGAGCCTTTCGTTCGACCACCGGGTTATCGATGGCGCCACGGCCGATCAGTTCATGGCCAAGGTAAAGCACTATCTTGAACAAAGCCGTTGGGAGCAAATCTTGTGAGACATTCACGTCGTGCCGTCATCGTCAGTGCGGTCAGGACTCCCATGGGAAGCTTTAACGGCGTCTTCACCGCCGTGCCGGCAACCAAGCTGGGAAGCGTCGCAATCGCGGCTGCCTTACAGCGAATCCGCCTCTCGCCGGATCAGGTGGAAGCCGTCCACATGGGCTGCGTACTGAGCGCCGGCCTCGGCCAGGCACCGGCCAGACAAGCATCCCTAGGCGCGGGAATTCCGCAATCGGTCGGAGCCGTGACGGTCAACAAGGTCTGCGGCTCCAGCCTGCAAACTGTCATCATGGCCGCGCAAGCGATCGCGCTCGAGGAAGCCAACATCGTCGTGGCCGGCGGCATGGAGAACATGACGCGGGCACCCTATCTGCTTGAGAACGCGAGGCAGGGCTACAAACTCGGCCACAAAGAGCTGACCGACAGTCTCATCAAAGACGGGCTGTGGGACGTCTACAACAATTTTCATATGGGAGACGGCGGCGAATTATGCGCGAAGAAGTATGGATTGACCCGGCAGGAGGTGGATGATTTTGCCCTGGAAAGTTATCGGCGGGCGCGCGAAGCGACGGCCAGCGGTGCTTTCAAAAAGGAGATCGTGCCGGTGGATGTCCCGCAGCGCAAGGGGCCGGCCGGCCCGGTATCGGAGGACGAAGAACCGAATCGGGTTGACCTTCGTAAGATGCGCGACCTCAAGCCGGCGTTTCAGGAACACGGCATCCTCACCGTCGGAAATTCGCCGTCCTGTAACGACGGCGCGGCCGCACTGATTGTGATGGCGGAAGAAGAAGCCGCACGACGGGGGCTCACTCCCCTGGCCACCATTGTGGGTTATGCCGGAGCCGCGCTCGCTCCCGAGTGGTTTACGATTGCGCCGATCGAAGCCATCACACTCGTGCTCAAGAAGACGGGACTCACCAGTGGGGACATAGATCTGTTCGAAATCAACGAAGCGTTCTCCGCCGTTTCACTCGCGATTAACCGGGAACTCGGCCTCGACGACAAAAAAGTGAACGTGCACGGGGGGGCCGTGGCGCTCGGGCACCCCATCGGGGCAACCGGGGCCCGAATCCTCACCACGCTCATCCATGGCATGGAGGCCCGCGGAGCGCGGCGCGGGTTGGCCAGTCTTTGCATCGGCGGCGGAGAAGCGTTGGCGATCATCGTGGAACGGTAGACAGTTCCACGCGGTATTGAGCGGTCTTTAAGGGCTATCGATGGAGTTTCGCGACATCAAGACAATCGCCGTCGTCGGCGCCGGTCAAATGGGCCGGGGGATCGCCCAGGTCTGTGCCACAGCCGGGTACCGCGTGCTCGTCGTGGATCTTAACGAGCGTTTGTCGACGGACGCTGTTTCGAAGATCGCCGCAAGCCTCGATCGTGCCGTCGAGCGCGGCATCCTCACGCAGTCCCGGCGGGAAGAGGCGCTTTCGCTCATTCAGCCAGCCCCGAAGATGGACCGTTTGCGGGAGGCGCAGTTGGTGATCGAGGCGATTCCCGAGGATCTCGCTCTCAAACAGACGCTTTTCGGCGAATTGCACCGCGTCTGCCATCCCGAAGCAATCCTGGCCAGCAACACGTCATCGATCTCGATCGCGAAATTGGCGGCTGCAACCGCCCGGCCCGATCGCGTTGTCGGCCTCCATTTCATGAATCCGGCGCCCGTCATGCAGCTCGTGGAGATCATACAGGCGCGCGAGACCTCGAAAGAGACGGTGCATGTGGCAGTGGACTTTGCGCGCAGGCTCGGGAAGGTGCCGGTCGCGGCCAAGGATGTCCCCGGCTTCATTGTGAACCGCATACTGATGCCCATGATCAACGAAGCCATCTTCGCATTGGAAGAAACGGTCGCCTCCCCGGAGGACATCGATTTGGCGATGACGACCGGCGCCAACCACCCCGTCGGGCCGCTGGCGTTAGCAGACCGGATTGGCTTGGATACAGTCCTCGCCATCTGCGAGGTCCTCTATCGGGATCTGAATGATCGAAAATTCCGTCCCTGCCCGTTGCTCCGCCGCTATGTAGAGGCCGGGCGGCTGGGCAGGAAAACTGGCCGCGGCTTCTTCCTGTATGAAGTCAGCGGAGAGCGGGAGCAAGCGGCGAGCAAGCTGATGTGAGGGTGGCTCGATGCAGGAACGCCGGGCTCGATTCCATAGCCTCTCCGGAATGGAAATCAACCGCCTGTACACCGGCGACGACCTCAAAAATTGGTCGGCCGAGGAAAGTCTCGGCACTCCCGGCTCCTATCCCTATACCCGCGGCGTATATCCCACCATGTATCGAGGCCGGTTGTGGACGATGCGGCAGTTCGCCGGCTTCGGCTCCGCCGGCGATACGAATCGCCGTTTCAAATATTTGCTCGAGCATGGCCAGACAGGTCTGAGCGTCGCGTTCGACATGCCCACGCTGATGGGCATCGATGCGGATGACCCGCGCGCGCATGGCGAGATCGGCCATTGCGGCGTGGCGGTCTCATGTCTGGATGACATGGAACGATTACTCGAGGGCCTTCCGCTCGATTGCGTGACGACGTCCATGACGATCAACGGACCTGCGCCGGTCATCTTCGCCATGTATCTGGCCGTCGCACAGCGCCGTGGCATTCCTTTCGAACGCCTCGGCGGCACCTTGCAGAACGACATCCTGAAAGAATACATCGCCCAAAAGGAGTGGTTGTTCCCTCCGGAACCTTCCATCCGCCTCATCACCGATACGATCGAATACTGTGTCACCCACGTTCCGAAATGGCACCCCATCAGCATCAGCGGCTACCATATCCGGGAGGCCGGCGCGACGGCGGTGCAAGAATTGGCGTTCACGTTGTACAACGGACTGACGTACGTGGAGGCCGCAATCAAGGCCGGGCTTCCGGTGGATCGCTTTGCCCCCCAATTGTCCTTCTTCTTCAACGTGCATAACGACTTTTTCGAAGAAGTGGCGAAGTTCAGAGCCGCGCGCCGGCTGTGGGCCAGAGAAATGACGCGGCGGCATCATCCGAACGACGCCCGGTCCGGCCAGCTTCGCTGCCACGCTCAGACGGCGGGCTGTTCGCTCACGGCCCAACAGCCCATGAACAACGTGGTCCGCACGACGATCCAGGCGCTCGCGGCCGTGTTGGGCGGGACCCAATCGCTCCATACGAATTCCATGGACGAAACCCTCGCATTGCCGACCGAGGATGCCGTCAAGCTCGCGCTCCGAACGCAGCAGATCATCGCCCACGAAAGCGAAGTCGCCGACACTGTCGATCCGCTGGGCGGCTCATTTTATGTCGAGACGCTTACGAATCGGTTGGAGGAGGGGGCGCGTGAGTATTTCCGTAAGCTGGACGACATGGGCGGCATGGTGAACGCGATTGAACGGGGATATCCGCAGCGCGAAATTCTCGATGCCTCGCAACGCTACCAGCGCGAAGTGGAGCGAACCGAGCGGGTCATCGTCGGCGTGAATCAGCACGTCGACCCTGAGGAAGGAACTATTCAGACCTTGAGGATCGGGCCGGAGATCGAGCAGGAGCAGGTGGCTCGGCTCTCCGATCTGCGCAAGGCCCGCGACCCCTTCAGAATGGCCGGCGCCGTGGAAGAACTGCAGGAAGCCGCGTCGTGCGGCGAGAACGTGATGCCCTATCTGATCGAGGCGGTGAAGGCCAAGGCCACGGTGGGAGAGATTTGTTCAGCGCTTCGAGAAATTTATGGAGCCTACCGGGAGCCCGTAGTGTTGTGAGAAGCGACCCCGCGGCGCGGCGCTGGGTGAAGCGCACCTCTCGGCGTGCGCAGGATGGGTGGGTGGGAAAGTGCCCAGGTCAGCGCCACCCGCCCTGCCAGGATGGGGAGGGGAAGAAAATAGGTTAGGAGAACGTCATGAAGCTGGGGGCTTTCGAAATCTATCCCGTGAGCGACGGCCGGTTCGCGCTCGACGGAGGCGCCATGTTCGGCGTCGTCCCGAAAGTTCTCTGGGAGCAATGTTGTCCGGCGGACGAGATGAACCGGATTCCGCTGAGGATTACCGCCCTCCTGATTCGAGCGCACGGAAAACATATCCTCGTCGATACGGGCCTCGGCGCCAAGGAAGATGGAAAGTTCGAACGCATGTTTGCCGTCGAACGGACGCCGACGTTACATGAATCGCTCAAACGTCTCGGCGTGCACCGGGAAGACATCGACCTGGTGATCAACACCCACCTCCACTTCGATCATGCGGGCGGAAATACGATGAAGGGCGAGGACGGAGCCTTGCGGCCCGCCTTCCCCAAAGCCAGATACGCCGTCCAGCAGGGGGAATTCGAGGATGCCGCGGCCGCCAATGAACGGACAAGGGCAAGCTACCGACGGGACAACTTTATGCCGGTGACGGAGCACCGTCAGTGGGAATTTCTCCATGGCGATACGGAACTGGTTCCGGGAGTGACGGCCTTAGTCACCGCCGGTCACACGCGCTGGCATCAAAGCGTCAAAATTGAATCGGAAGGG
>JBKPSD010000124.1:0-15960 GCA_046734935.1 Nitrospirota bacterium | reverse complement strand
GTTCCTACGTCTCGTTCGCTGCTCACCGTAATGAATCCGCCGTTTTGTCTGACCATCCCGTAGACGCTCGCTAATCCCAAGCCACGGCCGCTTTCCTCTCCTTTTCTCGCAAAGAACGGCTCAAAGAGGTGCGCCTGGACGTCGGGAAGCATCCCGCAGCCCGTGTCGCGAACAATCAGCTGTACGTATTCGCCGGTCTTCACGGCTTGTTCCCTTGCGGTCTCCCCCTTCACGGCTATGGAGGCCGTTGACACCTTGAGAGACCCTCCCTTTGGCATCGCGTCACGAGCGTTCGAACACAAAACCGTCACGATGTGTTCGACCTGCTGGCGGTCGACCAAGACCGGCGCCGGCTTGACGTCGCGACCCATCTCCAGTGACACCCCCTTCCCAACCAGTGAACGAATCTGAGGCGTCAAGTCATTGAGCACGACATTCAGGTCGAGCAAACAGGGTTGCACCATCTGGTGATGGCTAAAAGCGACCAGCCGCCTCGTGAGTTCGGCCGCCCGATCCACCGCGCTGTGTATTTGCCTGACGGAATCACCCGGGGACCTGTTCGGCCCATGAGCGATGTGCTCGCTGGCACAGAGGATGACCGTGAGGAGATTATTGATATCGTGAGCCATGCCGCCCGCCAATCGGCTCAACGCTTCCATCTTCTCCGCCTTTTGGGCCGCTTCTTCCAGTCGTTTCTGGGCGGTGACGTCTGTAATCGTTTCAATAATGTGCGTGCGGCCATCCTGTGTCTCCGCTTTAGACCACTGCACGAGTAAATGTTGCTTGTTGGGCAAGCCCACCTCGTTGACCGTCACTTCGCCGGTGCTCATGGCCTGCGGCATCTTACAGAACGCACAAGGCGCCGGACATCCGGCTATGGCTTCGTAGCAGGTTCGACCGGAGAGATCTCCTAAACGCTGGAGCCCGGTCTCATTTTGGAATTGGATCGTATAGGTGGCAGGGTCGATGACCGCGACCATGACTGGCTGGGCATTCAGTAGGCTCTGCGCATCGTACGAGGGTCTCATGGGAAGCTCAGAACGGGACATCGGCGCTGCCTCGTATCTGCTGAGGGAGATGTCGATGACACAACTCCGCAAAAAAATATAAGCAGGAAATATACCTGAATATCGCAGGCATTCCCCGAGGCCGTTCGGCAGACGGTCGCTTAATTGATCAACGACTTAGGACGATGGATCCGGTGACTGTTAACAGGTGTCATACGCCTCTGGATCAATCAGGGTACGCCTGAGGTATTGGAATGGATTCAGGGCTATCTAGAACGTTTCTGATATAATTCCGCCCCTCCTTCATGGCGATAGGGAAGTCCTGAATGGAACCCGCTTCGTTGCACGACCGCAAGCTCGCCGAGACCCTCATCCTGGATGAACTCTTCGATCTGTCGTTGTACAAAGCCCTCAGGCAGGTTACGCAGCCGGACGTGCATCACACGCTGGATGAACTGATCACCGTCGAGGCCGGCCATCTCGCATTTTGGCAGAAATTTTTCGAATTGCGTCTCGATCAATTAAATGTCGGTCGCCGGATCAAGCTGGGAGTTATGATCGTTGCCTGCAACTTGTTCGGTTCGACGGCGGTGCATCTGATCCTCGAAGCAATTGAGGTTCACGGCGTCCGTAAGTATCTCGCGCTTTGGCGCGAATACCAGGGCCAACCGCTCGCCGAGGCCCTGAAAGACATTCTCTTGGACGAATTCAAACACGAAGATGTGCTCGTCACGGCACTCACCGAACGAAAGATCAATGCGGAGAAGATACGCAACATCTTTCTTGGACTGAACGACGGATTGGTGGAAATTCTTGGAGCCGTCAGCGGCTTTTTCGGAGCCTTCGGCGAAGCGTCCATGGTCCTGATCGCGGCATCGACGACGGCGGTGGCCGGAGCTCTGTCAATGGGCGCCGGCGCCTTCCTCGCGTTGAACAGCGAGAAGGAAGTCAAGACGACGGAAATCGCCAAAAAGATTTTCCTCGGCGAAGCGTCCGAGGTCGTTCCGATGGAAGAATCGCCCATCGGGTCGGCACTGGTCGTCGCCGCGGCCTACATTGCGGGCGCGATTGTCCCGGTATTACCCGTGATCTTTGGAGCAACCAACGCGCTGTTCTCGGTCGTCACTGCGGGCCTGATGGTGGTCGTCGTGTCCACCGTTCTCTCCTTCTTGTCCGGCATGGACATCCTGCGGCGCATCGTCCTCAATCTCGCCATCATTGGGATCGCCGTCAGCGTTACCTACGGCATTGGGGTGTTCGCGAAGCGTCTCTGGGGTATTGCCGTGTAAGCGACCCCGCAGGGACGCCATACAATGTCCTCCGGCAGGTGATATATGGCCGGCGCGCACATTGGGCTGTCAGGTTATTCGTACAAACCCTGGCAGGGACCGGATCGGTTTTACCCGCCGGATCTCAAGCAGACGGCTTTTCTCAGGTATTACGCGACCCGCTACGATACCGTTGAACTGGACGGCCTCTGGTATCGTCTCCCTTCGGAGAAAGCCGTAGCCGATTGGCTCGCTTCCACGCCGTCTGGCTTTCTCTTTGCCCCTAAGGTCCACAGGCAAATCACCCATCGGTTCCGTCTCAAGCCTGAATGCTATGACTTCCTGCAGCTCATGCTGAATAGACTCAAGCCGCTGGCGGCCGCGAATCGCCTCGGGCCGCTTCTCATCCAGCTGCCGCCCAACATGAAACGCGACGAGGACCGGCTCGCGGCCTTTCTCGGGCAATTGCCGGCGAGCGCGCGATGGGCGGTCGAGTTCCGCCACGACTCGTGGCATGACGACGCGATCGCATCGCTGCTTCGACGGTTCAATGTATCCTGGGCCGCCGTAGACACCGACGAGCGTCCCGCGGAATGCCGGGACACCGCCGATTTCTGGTACGTGCGCTTACGGCGCAGCGCCTATGATGAAAGGGATCTCGAACAGTGGGCCGACAAGTTCCGGAACATGGTCGGTGAGGGCAAGAGCTGCTTCGTGTACTGCAAACACGAAGACGAAGGCTCGCCGTGGATCTGGGCTGACAAATTAGTGAAGTTCGTGCCCTCGGCGCAGCTTGATCAACGCGTGGCCTAACGTCCTAGCGCCTTCTTCACAGCGTTGCCGATTTCGGCCGGATTCTTGACCACCCGGACACCTGCCGCTTCCAGCGCCTTCATTTTTTCGTTCGCCGTGCCCTTGCCGCCGGAGATGATCGCGCCGGCATGGCCCATGCGGCGCCCGGGAGGCGCGGTGATGCCGGCGATGAAGCTGATTACCGGTTTCTTTACGTGCTTCTTAATGAACTCCGCCGCCTTTTCCTCGGCATCGCCGCCGATTTCGCCGATCATCACAATCGCCTGGGTTTCCGGATCCTTCTCGAACAACGGAAGGACATCGACGAATCCTGTGCCGTTCACCGGATCGCCACCGATGCCTACGCAGGTTGTTTCCCCCAACCCCAGATTCGAGAGCTGATGCACGGCCTCGTACGTGAGGGTGCCGCTGCGGGAGACGACGCCCACGATGCCCTTCTTGTGGATGAATCCAGGCATGATGCCGATCTTGGCTTCCTCGACCGTGATCACACCAGGGCAGTTCGGGCCGATCAACCGAACGTCGCGGCCGCGCAGCGCGCGCTTGACCT
Source organism: Nitrospirota bacterium (assembly GCA_046734935.1). Taxonomy (GTDB): domain Bacteria; phylum Nitrospirota; class Nitrospiria; order Nitrospirales; family Nitrospiraceae; genus Nitrospira_C. Next base: position 12,322 of record JBKPSD010000124.1, on the reverse strand, counting down.
TGACCATGTCGTTGACCGGAATGCCTTCGGTGATGCAGATGACCAGCTTGATGCCGGCATCGGCAGCTTCAAGAATCGCGTCGGCGCAAAACGGTGGAGGCACGAAGATCAAGGAGGTGTCGCATTCAGTCTTTTTGATGGCATCGGCCACCGTATTGAAGACGGGGATGCCTTCCACTTCCTGGCCGGCCTTTCCCGGAGTGACGCCCGCGACGACCTTCGTTCCATAGGCCTTGCATTGGGTCGCATGGAAGGAGCCTTCCTTGCCCGTAATCCCCTGCACCACCACACGCGTGTTCTTATTGACGAGAATGCTCACGATTAACCTCTTTTCTTCCTTTCCCCTTTCCCTCTTTCCTGATTGGGAAAGTCTTCCTTCACTTAGACAGCGCCGACGTCACCGATGGTGCGACAGGCTTGTGTTCCGCTATTGAGTCCGCTTTGCGGGTGGCGTTGACGAAGCGATTTTCTCACCCGCCCACCCGGCCGACCATTCTTCACCCACCCGACCCACCGATTGCTTTGCAATCGATTACCCGGGACGCGGCTTTCCCAAGCGCCCGCAGCCGGGTCCTACGCCGGGCGGGGCGAGGACGAGCGATGATCGACGACGGGACCCGCGCTTCACGCCGCTTTCCCCGTCATCTTCACAATTTTTTGCGCCGCTTCCCACAAGTCATCGGCCACTTCGAGCTTCAGCCCCGAGTCCGCCAGAAGCTTCCGCCCTTCCGGCGCGTTGGTACCTTGCAACCGTACGACCAGAGGCACGCTGATATTCACTTCCTTGGCGGCATCAATGACGCCGTGCGCGATCCGCTCGCACCGCACGATCCCCCCGAAGATGTTGATGAAGATGCCTTTGACGTTCGGATCCTTCAGAAGAATTCGGAAGCCGGCCGCCACCGTTTCCTTCGTCGCACCGCCGCCGACGTCGAGAAAGTTGGCCGGTTCACTTCCCGCAAGCTTAATGACATCCATGGTGGCCATCGCGAGTCCGGCGCCGTTCACCATGCAGCCGATGTTCCCGTCGAGCTTCACATAGTTGAGATTGTTCGCCGTTGCTTCAATTTCCAGCGGTTCTTCCTCGTTCAAGTCCCGCATCTTCTGCACGTCTTCGTGTTTAAAGAGCCCGTTGTCGTCGAACGATACCTTCCCGTCTAGCGCTACAAGCGTCTTTTCTTTCGTGATGATGAGCGGATTGATTTCGACCAGGGCCGCGCTTTTGTCCATGAACAACCGGTAGAGATTGCCGAGAAGCTGAACGAAGGGATTGATGACGGCCGGCTCGATTTGCTGCAAACCCAATGCGAACGCCACGTTCCGGCCATTATGTCCCTGAAAGCCTACCGCGGGGTCGATCGCTTCCTTGACGATCTTGTCCGGCGTCTTCTCCGCAACCTCTTCGATTTCCATTCCGCCTTCCGTGCTCGCGATAAACGTCGGCCAACCTGTATCGCGATCGACTAAAATGGAGAGGTACAATTCCTTGGCAATGTTCGCTCCTTCTTCCACCAGGAGACGATGGACTTTCCGGCCTTTCGGGCCTGTCTGATGCGTCACCAGTGTCTTACCGATCAGTTCCTTGGCCAGGCCGGCCACGGCCGTTTTGTCCTTGGTAATCTTGACGCCGCCGGCTTTCCCGCGGCCGCCGGCATGAATTTGCGCTTTGACGACGAAGACCGGCGTGTTCAATTCGTTCGCCCAAGCGGTTGCCGCCTCAGGAGAGGTGATTTCCCTTCCGCGAGGGACCGGGACTCCGAATTGGGCAAACAACGACTTGGCTTGGAATTCGTGTACGTTCATGTGGCTCCTTAGAGGCTGTCAGCCGTCGGCTGTCAGCTGACTTTTCTGGTGTAGGCCGGAAGGATCATGGGGGAAATGACGCCACTCGGATTCCCATGCTTTCCGGCTTCCGCCCGGAAGCGTTGCAAATGTTTGAGCGTCAGCTTGCCCTGCTTGATGGTCGCGGCCCGGGCGGCCGCGGTGAGGCCCGACCGCTTGCCGAATACCATGAGGTCCAGCAGGGAATTCCCCATCAATCGGTTTCGGCCATGAAGGCCGCCGGAGGCCTCCCCGGCGACGAACAGATTCTTAATGTCGCTTTCCGCATTCGTGTCGATCTTCACGCCTCCGTTTTGGTAGTGGAGGGTCGGATAGATCAACACGGGATCCTTGCTGATGTCGATGCCGAACCGCTCGAATTGAAGCATCATCGCCGGAAAATGCTTTTCGACCGTTCCCGGTCCATGTTCGACGTCCAACAGCGGCGTATCCAACCAGACGCCGACGCGGCCTGACATGGTTCGGATGCCTCGTCCTTCTTCGCATTCCCGAATAATGGAAGATGAGACCACGTCCCTGGTATCGAGCTCATTGACGAACCGTTCGCCCTTGGCGTTCACCAAATGGCCGCCCTCGGACCGGATGCCTTCTGTCACCAATGCACCGATGAGTTGCTCCGGATAGACGGCACCGGATGGGTGATACTGGAACGTATCGACATGGGCCAGCCGAGCGCCCATCCGATACGAAAGGCAGAGCCCGTCTCCCGTTGCGCCGTAGTGGTTGCTCGTCGGAAATCCCTGAATGTGCAGCCGGCCGATCCCTCCTGTCGCCAGGATCACGGATTTCGCCGCCACGACCACGTGACGCTGATTATCGAGATCCTTGAAAACTGCGCCGGAACAGTTCCCCTCGTCATCGCTAAGCAGTTCGACGGCCGCGCAGAATTCCAGCAGTTCAATCTTTTGGTTGATCACCTCGTCCTTGAGGACGCGCATGATCTCGAGCCCGGTATAGTCCGAACAGGTCAAGAGCCGCGGCTTGGAGCTGCCGCCGCCCTTCTTGACGTGCAGATTTCCATCCGCTTGCCGATCGAACAGCACGCCGAGCTCTATGAGCCATTTGGCAATGGCCGGCCCGTCTTCCACCATGACCTTCAACAGGGCATGGTCGTTCTGCATATGACCGCCCTTGAGTGTGTCGATGAAGTGCGTGACGGGAGAATCTTCGGGCGCCACGGAGATCTGCATGCCGCCCTGCGCCATGACGCTGTTAGAATCGCCGAGCCGGAGCTTCGTGGCCAGAATCACCTTCGAGCCGGCGCCGCGGGCGTGCAAGGCCGCCGCGCAACCCGCACCGCCGCCGCCAATCACCAGGACATCCGCTGTGTAGTGTGCAGACAAGTCCTGATCGTCCTGGATCGGACTGTCGCCCTCCAGAAGCGTCGCCAGCTCCACCACCGTCCGGTCGCCCTTGTTGGGTCCGAAGCGGATGGGGCGGTACGCGCTGGCGCGGTAATCCGGATGATATTTATGGATCAGCTGATCGCGGTCCGCGGGAGAAAATTTCGGAATGGTGAGCTTGCGGCGGGCATCTCTGGTGCTGTGTACGATTTGCTGTAGTGCGTGGATGTCCATCTAGGGTCCGGTCAATCGTCGATCGTCATCGGTCATTGGAGCGCTGAAGTCACTGACCCCTATTTCACGGTCGCACAATGGTCGGCGAGCTCCTTCTCATTCATCTTGAGAACCTTGTTCCACTCGTCGTTGAATCGACCGCTTTCGATTTCTTTGATCCGCGCGTCCAGTCCCACGGGCTTGTCCGTGAAATGCGCCCCCTGGGCGCGGCTCACGTAGAGCGCGACCAGGTTCGGCGCAATGTCGGCAATGCACACCGGCGTGCACATCCCGCACATCACGCAGTCCATGAACATCTCGGATACGCTTTTGAAGTCGCCGAACACGGCCTTCCAGACGCCTTCCCGCACGTCGATCTTCTGGGGGCACGCTTCTGTACAGGCGTTGCAATTCCGGCAAAGCGGCGCCTCGGGATATAGATTGAAGAGATCCTGTTTCGGGTCTTCGAGTTTTTGAATGTCGTACGTGGCCTTGCGGGCGGGAAAGGGCGGCATCATCGTGAAGGACATGCCGTCCTGCACGGCCGTCTGGCAGGCCAGACAGGTGCGGACTTTCGGATCGTCCTTCGTACGGTAGTACGTCGCACAGGCGCCGCAGAAGCCGCCGAGACAGCCGACGCCGCGGACGACGTCCTGCCCGGCATACCACATCGCCTTGATGACCGTGATGCCCTCCGGCACTTCGACCTTCTTGCCGGAGATTTCGATCGTCACCATGCGAGGCTTCAACACCTCGGGCTGGTCGATGACGTTTTGGTTGTCCGATTCTTCAGTCGCCATAACCGACGATTATGTTCTCCCTTGCCCTGCTCGCGAGCTTCTATTGCGCGATCGCGTCGATAATCCTGTTCAGCGTGACACTCGGCCGCATCGCCTTGGAAGCCTTGGCGTCGTCCGGATGATAGTAGCCGCCGACATCTTGAGGCTTGCCCTGGGCCGCCAACAACTCCTGATCGATCTTCGCGGCATTGTCGGTGAGATCCTTGGCGATCTTCGTGAACCGTTCTGCGATTTGCTTGTCGGCCGTCTGGGCCGCCAACGCCTGCGCCCAGTACAGGGCGAGATAGAAATGGCTGCCGCGATTGTCGATTTCGCCGACCTTGCGGGCTGGCGACTTGTTGCTCTCGAGGAACTTCGCGTTGGCCTGATCCAGCGTGTCCGCTAGGATTTTGGCGACCTGGTTGTTCCCCACCTTCGCCAGGTGCTCAAGCGAGGCCGCAAGGGCGAGAAATTCGCCCAGGGAGTCCCACCGGAGATATCCCTCCTCCTGGAATTGCTGCACGTGTTTCGGCGCGGAACCACCTGCCCCGGTCTCGAACAAGCCGCCGCCGTTCAGCAGCGGGACGATCGACAGCATCTTGGCGCTCGTGCCGATTTCCAGAATTGGGAACAGGTCGGTGAGATAGTCCCGGAGCACGTTGCCGGTGCAGGAAATTGTGTCCTTGCCTTCCTTCATCCGCTCCAGCGAGAAGCGGCAGGCATCGGCCGGCGACATGATCTTGATCTCGAGGCCGCTCGTGTCGTGCTTCGGCAAATAGGCATTCACTTTCTTGATCAACTCGGCGTCGTGTGCGCGGTCCTTGTTCAGCCAGAAGACGGCGGGAGCGCCGGTCGCCTTGGCCCGGTTCACGGCCAGCTTTATCCAGTCCTGAATCGGCGCGTCCTTCACTTGGCAGGCGCGCCAGATATCCCCTTCTTCCACCTTGTGTTCGAGCAAGGTCTTGCCAGATGCATCGACGATGCGCATCGTGCCATTGCCCGGCGCCTTGAACGTCTTGTCGTGAGAGCCGTATTCTTCCGCCGCCTGCGCCATCAAACCGACGTTGGGCACGCTGCCCATCGTCCGAGGGTCGAAGGCGCCGTGCTTCTTACAGAACTCCACCACTTCGTGGTAGACGGGCGCGTAGCTCCCGTCCGGAATTACGCATTTCACGTCCTGAAGTTTGCCTTCCGGATTCCACATCTTCCCCGAGTCACGGATGACCGGCGGCATTGAGGCGTCGATGATCACGTCGCTCGGCACATGCAGATTCGTGATCCCTTTGTCGGAATTGACCATCGCCATCGGCGGCCGCTTTTTGTACACCTCTTGGATACCGGCTTCGATCGTCTTGCGCTGATCCTCCGGCAATGACTTGATTTTGGCATACAGATCGCCGATGCCGTTGTCCGGATCCACGCCCAACTTCTTCAGTGTCTCGCCGTGTTTTTCAAATACGTCCTTGTAGAACACGGTCACGGCATGGCCGAAGATCTTGGGGTCCGAGATCTTCATCATCGTGGCCTTCATGTGAAGGGAGAACAAGACGCCCTTCTTCTTGGCATCCTCGATCTGCTCCTCGAGAAACTTGCGCAACGCCTTGACACTCATAAACGTGGCGTCGAGGACTTCACCGGCCTGCAAGGCGATCTTGTCCTTCAGGAGCGTGACTTTGCCGTCGGCTGCCACGAACTCGATCTTTGCCGTCGTGGCCGCCGGGATCGTGAGTGACTTTTCGTTCGACCGAAAGTCACCGCCCGTCATATGGGAGACATGGGTCTTCGAATCGGAGGTCCATGGACCCATCTTATGCGGATGTTTACGGGTATGGGCCTTCACGGAGAGCGGAGCCCGGCGGTCCGAGTTCCCTTCCCGAAGCACGGGATTGACGGCGCTGCCCTTGACTTTGTCGTACCGGGCCTTGATCTCCTTTTCCTTGTCGTCCTTCGGATTTTCCGGATAGTCGGGCAGCTTGTAGCCTTGGCTTTGCAATTCTTTGATCGTTGCGATCAACTGCGGAGCCGAGGCGCTGATGTTGGGAAGCTTGATAATGTTGGCTTCCGGCGTCTTGGCCAGCTCGCCTAATTCAGCGAGGGCGTCCGGCTGCTTCTGTTCCGCAGTCAAATATTCCGGGAACACCGCGAGCACCCGGCCGGCGAGCGAAATGTCGCGCAATTCCACCGTGACACCCGCCGCCTTGGAGAAGGCATTGATGATGGGCAGGAAGGAATAGGTCGCCAGCATCGGCGCTTCGTCCGTCTTCGTATAAATGATCTTGTCTGCTTTTGCCATGATTTGTCCCTCTTTCAATCGCTAGTTTAGTTCAGCGCGTTTAACGCCGAACCGGCCTTGAACCATGTGATTTGCTGTGCCGTCATACTGTGATTGGCTTGAATCTTCACGTCGCCGCTTGCCTTGTGAATAATGACCGTGACCGGTTTTCCGGGTGCCAGATTCGCCAGATCCACGACGCTCAAACGGTCGTTCATTTCGATCTTGTCATAGTCCTTCGGATCGGCGAAGGTCAGCGGAAGAATTCCCTGTTTCTTGAGATTGGTCTCATGGATGCGGGCGAAACTCTTCGTGATGACCGCACGCACATTCAAAAAGCGCGGCGACATCGCGGCGTGTTCCCGGCTGCTGCCCTCGCCATAATTCTCGTCCCCGACGACTATGGAGCCGATGCCTTTTGATTTGTAGGCACGGGCGATCTGTGCAATCGTCAGATTTTCCTCACCGGTCAACACGTTGGTGCCCTTGCCGGGTTCCGTCGTAAACGCGCTGTTCGCGCCGAGGAACATGTTGTCGCTGATCTTGTCGAGATGACCTCTGAACTTGAGCCAGGGCCCGGCCGGCGAGATGTGGTCTGTGGTCGTCTTCCCCTTGGTCTTGATGAGGAGCGGCAGCTTCTCGAAGTCCTTTCCGTCCCAACGCGGGAACGGCTGCAACAACTGCAAGCGCTCGCTGGTCGGCGGAATGTCCACGGTCAATTGGTCGCCATTTTCGGCGGGAGCGATGAAGCCCTCCTCTCCCTTGGCAAAACCCTTTGCCGGCAATTCTTCGCCCACCGGCGGCTCAAGCTTGAATTCCTTCCCGTCCGCGCTCTTGAGCTTCTGATTCACCGGATCGAACCCCAGATCGCCGGAAATGGCATACGCCGTCACGACCTCCGGGCTCGCCAGGAACGACAGCGTTTCGTTAATACCGTCGTTACGGCCCGGGAAGTTGCGATTGAAGGAGCTGACGATCGAATCCGCCTTGCCTTTCACGCCGTCTGCGCGCTTCCACTGGCCGATGCAGGGACCGCAGGAGTTCGACAGCACGGTACCCCCGAGCTGTTCAAACGTCTGCAAAAAGCCGTCCCGCTTCATCGTGTGATAGATCCGCTCGGAACCCGGCGAGACGAGAAACGACGCCTTCGCTTTCAACCCGGCCTTCAAACCCTGTTGGGCGATGTGGGCAGACCGGCTGATGTCCTCATATGAGGAATTGGTGCAGCTGCCGATCAACGCCGCCTTCAGCTGGACCGGATAGCCCTTCTCCTTCGCCTCCGCAGCGAGCTTCGAGATCGGCCTCGCGAGGTCGGGCGTATGCGGTCCCACGACGTGAGGTTCGAGCTTTGAGAGGTCCACTTCGACGATCTGATCGTAATGCTTCTCCGGCGACTGGTAAACCTCGGGATCGGCCACGAGCAAGGCCTTGTTGGCCTGGGCCAGGCTCGCCAGGTCCGATCGGTCCGTGATGTTCATGTAGGCAACCATCTTTTGATCGAACGGAAACACTGAGGTCGTGGCGCCGAGTTCGGCTCCCATGTTGCAGATGGTGCCCTTTCCCGTGGCGCTGATGGTTTCCGCGCCGGGGCCGAAGTATTCGACAATCTTGTTGGTACCGCCCTTGACGGTCAGCAAACCGCAAAGATACAGAATCACGTCTTTTGGAGATGCCCACCCGTTCAGCTTTCCGGTCAACCTCACGCCGATCAATTTCGGATGGAGCACTTCCCAGGGAAGTCCGGCCATGACTTCACCGGCATCCGCCCCGCCGACGCCGATCGCCAAACCGCCCAAGCCACCGCCGTTCGGCGTATGCGAATCGGTCCCGATGATGAGGCAGCCGGGGAACGCGTAATTTTCGAGCACGACCTGATGGATGATGCCGGCGCCGGGCTTCCAGAATCCGATCCCGTACTTCTTCGCCGCCGACGCAAGGAAGTTGTACACTTCCTTGTTTTCGTCCATCGCGCGCAGCAGGTCTTTTTCGGATCCCATCTCGGCGCGGATCAAGTGATCGCAGTGAATCGTGCTCGGCACGGCGACTTTTTTCTTGCCCGCTTGCATGAACTGCAGCATGGCCATCTGCGCCGTCGCATCCTGCATGGCGACCCGGTCGGGCCGCAGAAAGAGCATCGCCTTGCCGCGCTCCCATGTTTGCGTATCGAAATTGTCGGCGTGAGAGACGAGAATTTTTTCCGCCAGGGTCAATGCACGACCGAACTTGGCCTTCGCCTTGGCGCAAGCATCAGGCATTTTGGCGTAGAGCTTTTTTGCGAGATCCATGGACATGACTTCTTCTCCGTTAGTTGGGCTGACGATCAATGCGATCGGTGTCAGCTTTATTTCAGCGGCGGCACTTCCCGCCGTTTCGGGGCCGCGTAGTTGACGAGGTAGTCGAACAGCCGGATCAAGCGGCTGTCCTGGCGTTTTTGATCGACCCAATGGCCGATCAAACCGATTGTCCGCGACAGAATGAAGAAACCGTTGAGACTGTCCACTGGGAACCCCAAGTCGACCAGGACGGCCGCCATCGTACCGTCCACGTTCAAGATCAAATTGTCTTTCTTTGATGCCGTGACCTGCTCGACTTGGAGTGCGAAGTCCAGACACGGCGTTTTCAAATTTTGGCTCTTGACGTAACCGACCAGTTCTTTCACGCGCTTGTCGGGATTGCGGAGGCTTTTCACACGATGGCCGATGCCGGGAACCGGCCCGACGTTCTTCTTCATGTATCCGAGGAATTCCTCGACACTCATTTTATTGTCCACGGCGTATTTAAACCAGCGTCCGGCATCGGTCACGGCACCGCCGAACCGGGGTCCGATCATGATCAACCCGGCAGCGACGGACTGCGAAAGGCCGATTCCCGCGCAGGCGGCCAGGATCGTCGCGTATGCGCCGCTCACGCAGGGGCCGTGGTCCGCCGACAGCATCATTATGCGCTTGATGATTTCGGCTTCCTGCTTCGAGATCAGCCGCTTATCCCAGAGCAGGCCGATGACGTGCGGAATTTCATATCCCTTGTTGATTAACTCTGAGGCCGGGTACCCGTCGTAGCAAGGCTCGTCGCCGCGGTCGTCGCTGATCGTCGTTCGAATGAGGGGCGCAACCATGACTTCGTCCGCCTTCATCGCCTCTTCGACCGACTTCGGGAGCTTCGGCAGGACGCTGGGCTCAACCGGTTCTTTGACTTGCCCGGACTTGAGCAACTCCTGATAGGTCTCCTTGATCGCCGGTCCGAGCGCGCCGAACGTCGGCGGCACCAGCGCTCCCGCTTTCTTGAGTGCGTCCGACTTGGAGCGCGCGGAGCCTTCCCCCTTCATGCCTTCCTTGGCGCCCGCATGGCCGAACTTCATGCCCTTCGGCAAGCTTTCCTGACAGAATCCCGAGACGACGCCGATTAGCTTGATGCGGCGCTTTTTCGCGCCGTACCATTCGGCCGCCCGCTCCTCGAGATCTCCGCCCATCTCGCCGACGATGACGACGGCTTTCGTCTGCGGATCGTTCTCGAACATTTCCAGATAGCTGACATAATCGGTGCCGGGATAGGCGTCGCCGCCGATGCCGATCGCGGTGGTGATGCCGTCGGCAAACTGGGAACAGATCCAAATGATCTCGTTGGAAAGGCCCCCTGATTTGGTGATGACGCCGAACGATCCTTCTCGGTAGAGCTTGGACAGCACGAGATTGTCGAAGGCGCCGCCGATCACGCCGAGCCGGCAGGCCCCGGCCGAGATGATACCGATGGACGACGGGCCGTTGAACACCTTCCCGAGCTTTCGCGCGTGGGCTCCCAACAGCTTGGCGTCCTTTTCCGGCACCCCTTCTGTAATCATGGAAACCACTTTGATATGCGGGTCATCGAGCGCTTCCATGCCGCCCTTCATGGCACGGTCGGCGCCGATGTAGACCAGGGTCGTGTTGATCGTGGGATGATTTTTGGTGGCTTCGGCAATGCTCTTGTAGACGGGAATCGCGAGGAGCCCGCTGCCATAAGGGATTTCATTCGTCTTGCCGGCATCCGGCGGATACACGAATGCTTCGACGTTGAGCGGCCGCTTGATCAGGTAGCAGAATTCGGCCATGCGCCGCGCGGCATTCACGCCGGCCTGCCCGCCCTGGATCACGACGCGGGTGTCCTTGTTGGCCAGAATACTCATCGGAGTCTCCCTTTTCTCGGTGTTGAGTACTGCGTGCCGAGTGCGCGGTACAACGCTTCGCGGCCGCTCAGCACTCAACGCTCAGCTTGCGTTACTTATTTCTGCAGCGCCTTATCGACGATGTCCGTCAGCGGGGTGTTGCGGTCGAAGACGTTGATGTCGAAGCCCTCATCCTTGAGCGCGCGCATGGCATCGAGGCCTTCCTTTTCCCTGGGCCCCCCGCGGCGCACCCAGATTCGCACGTGCTTGAGCTTGCCGTCGGCCTTGGCCTTGCGGAAACCGTTGATGATGCCGCCGAAGGTCTTCTTGACGTCGGTAAAATTCGCGATGGCTCCGCCGACGATGATGTTCTTGATCCCCGGCAGGGAGCAGACCTTTTCGGTCAGGACCTCGACGGCCCAATCCGGAGGATCGCCGGAATATTCCGCGTAATTTGCCAGCTTGCCGCCGCGCGCGACGACCGCGTCCGAATAATAGACGCTGGCGCCGCCTCCAGCCGGAAGCATCGCGGTGTCGCCGCCGGGGATCTCGATGAACTTGACCGATCCCTTGATCTTACTGTCGACAGCCATCACGTCCATTTCGTCTTTGCTGTAGGCCCGCCCGAATTCGGCCGCGAATTGAAAGTTCCAATCAGGATGGCGGAATTTGGCATCGCCGTCGAGGAGCGTCACCGCATCCAGCGCAACAAGTTCGCCGTCGCTTTCCCGGGTTACGACAGGGTTCACTTCCAGATATTGCGCGTCTTCATTGTCGAAACAGGTGAACATCTTGCCGGCAAAGTCAGCCATTTTTTTGACGAGTGGACCGGAGAACCCCGCATCCTTGACGAGCTTCTCCAAAGCATCCGGCGTCGGCTGCTGGCCCACGTCGAGAGAGAGGCGCTTCACGCGCTCCCAATTCGATTCGACTTCGATGCCGCCGCAATTGGCGACAAGAACTTCGCTGCCTTCGCGCGTGGATTTGACGGCGCAATAATATTCTTCCTTATGCGCAATCATTTCCGACACGATGACTTGGGAGACGGTGATGCTGCCGACCTGACGGCCGATCATTTCTTTGGTCGCGGCAATCGCCCCGTTGAGATCGAGGCCGACTTTGACGAGACCGAGCTTGAACCGTGAACCGAGAGCCTCATGGGCCTTGGCAACGAGCTTAGAATGCTTCATCCAGTCATTGGCCTGACCGAGCTTGGCGAGTTCATCTGCTGAAGTGACGACAACGTAATTGGGAACATGGATGCCCCACTTTTTCATCAGTCCCATCCCGGGACCTTCCAGCACCTTGGCCATGGCATCGCTCCTTGGACTAGAGAGAATCGCTGTAAAGGGAGCCGGATTGTAGCGAAACCACGGAGATGACTCAATACACCAGAGGTCCTAAGCGGACAGGGAACAAAAGGCCTAGAAACTACCCAAGGGCAAGGACGGCACTCGTAACTCTGTGTAATCACGAGACTACCCTAGGGAAACCCCTTGTCTTAATCGAACTCTCGGCGACGGTTTTGCGTCCTGGATTGGCAAGAAGGACAGAAAAAAGAGCTTCGCTCGCTCTTCAAGCGCTTGATCGTTCGGCCGCAACCGTTCGGACAAGGAGTCCCATCCTTGCCGTAGACCAGATGGCGTTGTTTGAACTTGCCTTCCCTTCCGTCCGGTGCGAAGAAATCGCGGACGCTCGACCCGCCGCATCTGATGGCGTCCTGAAGCACCTC
>JBKPSD010000123.1:0-6923 GCA_046734935.1 Nitrospirota bacterium | reverse complement strand
ACCGGGGTTCCCGAACGCCACAGACAGCGCAGACTTGAGAGGAAATGAATAGAATAGAGAGAGAAGGGAAAGTGCTGATTTGCGTCGATGCGCGGAGGGACTGCCAAAGATTTTAATGTCCGTGTGTTGAAGAGGCCGGCTTTTAGCAGCTGAGAGAATGCTCGACACATCTTCGTGCGCGCCTTCCATCATGCCTTTGTCCTCCGTCACTGTAGGACAACTCGAGAGTGGCGGGCCGAAGAGCTCCACTTAGCGTCAGAAGGAGGAAGACGTTGCGCTTTTGCCGGTATCGCGATCGGTACCGAGTCCATCGAGTTATTGTCGCGTCTCGCAGTTGTTTGGCTAGAAATGAGTCGCAGAGAATCCGAAGAGACCTGTCCCATATCCGAGTCGCCACGCATCTGACAGAGCGCGGCCGAGGTTTTGTTCGTGCAGTGGTGGCAACGCTGCTCGCGAGAAAGAGCCTTAACTCCTCGAGAGCATCGAGTAATCTTTCACCGTCGTTTGATTCACAGTCCACAGAAGTACATACCAGCCGTCTAAATAAAACACCACAAATCATGAGTTCTTAGCCTCAATCTCTACCATGCCTTGCCGAGGGGATTGCCGGTAGAGAAAGCACGACCAGCAAGAAAGATGAGCGGGAGAAAGAAGAGGCTGCATCAACCTAGTGATTTCTCGAGAACATACAGAGTGAGATTTAGAGAGGGTTTAGTAAATGCCATGGTTGAGCTGCGCAACGACCGCTCGGTATTGCACGGGAGAATAACTGACCTGCGGTTTACGATTGTGACAGGAAGGGTTCCCTAAGGGTCGATGAAAGAGTCGGATTGTTGACCCTTCAGAGTCGTCGAGCCTTGAATCGTTTTGTCGCTCTTGGCTGTTTTCATAATGGCGTCATGTAGAGCTTCGGCAGCGGATTCCTTGCTTAGCAGAACGGCCGCACCGCGGCTTTGCATTGCTTCCTGATTGTCGCTTCCGGCGTTTACCGATAAACCAATAATCTGAATGTGCGGATATCTCTCCTTGATACGCGCTGTAGCTTCAATCCCGTCCATGTTTGGCATATTTATGTCCATCATCACGACTGCCGGGCGGTGCTGTTCAACGGAACATAGTGCTTCTATTCCGTCGTTAGCTTCTCCTACGATTTCGATTTCAGGGTAATCACTCAAAATACTTCTGAGTCCCTGCCGTACCATCGCATGGTCATCCACTAGAAGAACTTTGATCCTGGGCGTTGTGATGCGATTTTTAGAATACGACGGCTCGATCAAACTCGGAGAACTAATGGATGTGTCGTCCTTTTTAGTGAGAGGCACTGCCTCGAAACAATTGCGACTTGTCTCTTTAATCGGCAGGATCAGCCTGGCGGTCGTCCCTTGTTCAGGCGTGGACTCTATGATGAATGCACCGCCGAGGGCACGCATTCGTTCCTGGATACTGAAGAGTCCGAATTTTGATGAGAAGCCGCCCGTTGAAACAGCAGTAGCAGTAGCAGTCGCAGCCGCAAAATTGAAGCCGATGCCAGCGTCTTTCACTTCGGTAATCAATTCGCCATTAATAACATGGGAACTCACCCAAGCCTGACGAGTTCCTGAATGCTTCGATACATTGATCAATAGCTCGCGAACGGACTGGAAGAGTAGCACCGCTTCCGCATCTGGCAGATCAAGTGCGTTCGCCGCCTCTAGCACCTTCACGTCCAATTCATATCGTTTCATGTGCTCAGCAAGCCATTTTAGCCCAGCAGCCAGGCCATGCTCGCGCAAGATGGGGGGATTCAATTCCGAAACGAGGGTTCGAGTGTAGGTTAATGCGTCGGAAAGCACTTCATCGGTTTCTTTGATTACCTTCGCGAGTAATGGAGATGTGTCCGTCCATTGTTTTCCTCGGCCGAGTTTGAGCTTGCCTAAAACCAGCAACTGTTGAAGGTGATCGTGTAATTCACTCGCCAAACGCTTTCGTTCTCGTTGTTCCGCGAGATTGAGTTCCGTGGTCAGCGCACGAAGCCGTTCCTGAGATCGCACTAGCTCGACGGTCTTCACGTTTACGGCTTGTTCCAGTTCGACATTCCACTTCTCAAGGCGATTACGGGCCTCAAGAAGGGCTCGTTCGTTTCGCTTGCGTTCAATGCCGACGGCCAGCGTGTTCGCAATCGCGCGGGCTACCTCGAGGTTTCCATCGCTCATTACGTGGGGCTGGTCGAAATAGACCATGAACTTACCGATGACCCGGCCACCGTAGGTCAACGGAACAAAGGCGAGGGCTCCAATGCCCTCTTCAAGGATTGTGGCGCGCAGGGCAGGTTCGATGTCGGACGCCGCAACATCAGGCACTAAGATCGGCGTCGGGGCAATGTCTCTTGGCGTCCAGGGCGAATGGCCCTCTACAGCTGTACGGTAGGCTTCCGACAGCCCACACCAGGCTTCAAATCTCATCACCTCTTGCTCATCGAACAGGAGGATGGACGCCCGGGTGGCGTTCAACGAGACGATAATGGCATCCAGGGCCGTCTGGTAGACAACAGCGATTTCATCTGCACGATTGATAGACGAGGCGAGTTCGTACAAGACTTCTTGCTGACGGTTGCGGAGGCACAGCGCCTGTTCAGCTTGTCTTCGGTCGGTAATGTCGAGAATAACGGCAATGGTTTGGTAAGGTCTGCCGTGGCCATCACGGAGTAACGCTGCTTCGACGTGCACCCAGATCGTCCGACCATCCTTCGTTAAGTATTGCTTTTCCGACCTGTATTGGTCAGTTTCTCCGTTGAGGAGCTTTGTGAAGGCGAGATCATCAGACCGTCTGTCCTCCGGATGGGTAAGGTCGCGCGGACTCAGCTTCAGCAGTTCTTCTCGACGATATCCCGTCATGCGGCAGAAGGCCTCGTTGACCTCAAGGAAACACCCCGTGCGAGCATTGACTTGCGCTTTGCCGACGGACGCCCATTGAAATGCCTTACGGAAACGCTGCTCGCTGTCCCGCAACGCTTCGTCCGTCCGCTTGCGCTCCGTGATATCGCGAAACACCACAATGAGCCCTGTCACCTCTCCCTTGACCCGAATGGGGGACGAGCTGTAGACAACATTAAAAAACGTTCCATCTTTTCGAATGAACACATCCTCATGATCCACTAAACGCAATTCTTCTCGGAGCACTCTCAGACCCGCACACTCTTCAGGGGGAAATGGCCTCCCGTCGGGATAGTGGTGATGCGTCATCAAATGCATTTTCTTCCCGCGCAGTTCTTCAAACGTCCAGCCAAATAATTCTTCGGCCGCGGGGTTCATCGAAGTGACGCAGCCCTCCTGATCCACGGTGTACAGCCCTTCGCCCATGTTATTCATAACCGCTTCGTCGAAGTCTGCCGCACAGCGCAGGGCGTCTTCCGCTTGCTTGCGGTCGGTGATGTCTGTGAAATACAAGTTGGCATACTGTTCTTTGATAAGAGGCATGACTGAAATGATATAAAGGCAAGAGCCAACTTCGTATTCCACCTTTGCGGATCGTCCCGTCTGTAGGGCTTGTTCGACCAATTCTCGTAGACGAGAAGGTACAGTGTGTCCGACCTGTAAACGCAATTCAGCGAGCAGCCGGTCTGATGACGGGTTCAAATAAACGAGTAGCCCAGCCGCATCCACACGGAGCACCGGCGAAGGATTTTGAGCGGGAAATAATGCCGTAGCGGCGACGGCTTCTTCGGCCTGCTTACGCTCCGTAATATCAAAACTGATCCCATTGATACGTATAGCCTCTCCGTCCTGATTGAACTCTATTTGTCCTTTTCGATGTATCCACCGAACGGTGCCATCCGGCTTGAGAATACGATACTCAATGCTCTGGTCACGCCTATCTTTGATCGACTGTTCATGTTCGGTGACAACACGTGCTCGATCGTTCGGATGTATGCCCGACAGCCAGAGGTCTATGGATGGTTCCAGAACGCGATCAAAACCAAAGAGATCGTAGTACGGTTCTGACCAGGTGATGTGCCCCGTCCGCAACTCGACTTCCCATACTCCAGCTTTGGCGGCACGCTGTGCCCTTATGAGAAGATCCTGGCTCCTCCGTAAACGTTCTTCGTTGTCTCGTAGCGCTTTGTCTGCTCGATGTTTATGCAGCGCACTATCAATTTGTACGGCGAGGTCGCGTTCACCAAACGGCTTGAGAATGTAACCATAAGGACTCGTGGCATTAGCCTTCTTGACGGTCTCAGGATCAGAATGCGCGGTAACGAAGACGATGGCGGGGTTGCAAAGCTCTTGTAATATCTTCGCAGTCTCGATGCCATCCAATTTCCCAGACAGCTGAACATCAAGAAGGATAACGTCAGCAGGCGATTGTTGCATGGCGCGGATGGCTTCTTGTCCTGTCCGGACTAGACCGACAATCTTATATCCCAGAGCCATCACCTTGTGGGACAGGTCTTCGGCGACGATCGCTTCGTCTTCGACAATGAGTATTGTTGGACTGCTGGTACCCTTCTGCACCGCGACCTCTTGGAGCAAGATCAAAGGGTGAGCATGGTTAAGTTCGTAGTCTGCGAATTATGCTTGGGCACTCCCTTGCTTTCAACCGGTCGAATGCTATGACCATAAACTTTGTTCGCTCTAAGATGGAAAGCCTGCAGGACATTAAACGGCGTTTAGAACGGTTATAAGCAGAGCGATCTTCCTAAAGCTTGCGTAACTACTTGAAAGTATGGATGTCATGCGCTGGCCGTTCCTAGGAGATCCATTCCCTCACAAGCCAAGTTGCCTTTCAAGCCGTTATACAAACTTGTGTCACCGAACTCCCATTTTCGATTTATTTCCAATTCGAGTGCCCTGCCATGATGCTTACCACTGCCCCTCTATGATGTTTGTGATCCTTTTGAGCGGAAAGTTTGGATATCGTGGCCACTTCTTTATAAGCGATATTGGTAAGCGGCCAGGTCTGCGCCAGAGCAAACGGCTCGTAAGTCCGTGCCGTGGCGAACACGTGATAACGAGGGCTCTTTTCCGTGAAGCGAGAGGGACCTGATCCGTCGAGATGGACGTGGAGGCTGGCAAGATACCTTAAACTGACCTGCCTGCCTAAGGCCGGCGCCCTGGGCGTCTTTTCGGAGGGCAAAAGCCTTTACTCAGAGCACCAGCTTGCCTGTCTAAGCCTTGCCAGACCCCCTTTGTGCTAATCTCATTTAGGGCTGCAGGGGCGCACGTTCTCTGCACCCTCGGGTCGCTTGCCCCGCTCGCTTGAACAAATCTTGTCGCCCTTCCTTCTGGCTGTCCGACCTAACTAAGGCAGTCGATTTCACCTGGTGGCCGTTCGAGGAAGCGTATGCCCTACGGCGCTTATTCGTACCTGTCACTTTTGACAGCCTAGCGGACGTCGTGGAGACAATTTTTGTCTTAACTCTTTTAGGGAATAGAGGGACTTTTCGTGCTTCGCTACACTGCGAAGCATGGCGAGGTGATGTCATGACACGATGGATGCAACGTCGCAAACGATACCAACAAACCCGAAACGCATTTCTCCTCTTGACGATCAGCGGAGCTGTTCGCTCAGCCGATGTGGAGGTGCCCTACTGTCGCGAGCGGAGAGTTGCGATGCCGAGCAGTGCCGTCAAGGACGCCGCCGCAAAGGCCAAGCCCTCCATATGGTCTATGGACCTCAGGGAGCTTATCTTTACGAAGGCGACTCGGCCGCTTTCCTTCGCTAGCAGACTCAATTCCTCATATGAAGGACCACGTTTATGAGATCTTGGGTGGGTTGCGTCACATTCCCTTCCGGTGCACTCCAGTACGTGGCTAACATCCTTCTAAACATGCTCATCGTGGTGGGCACCTTCGGCCTTTTGATGCTCGTCGTCCTCTACAGCTCATAGTCACCGCATGTTGTACGCTCTCGCCATGGCTGCTGCCCTTCTTCTCCTTCCGTCTGTGGCATGGCGTTTCTTCTCTAAGAAGAAAAAGCGACGTGTGCGTCCAGTAGGTAATGACTTCGGCAGCCTGATGCGTAGTGAGATCGGGAAACGCATGGCGAATTGAAGCCGGATTTCGAACATATTTGCGACCCCGGTCTTGCGCAGCTGGCTCAAGAACATCAGGCACGCTAGGAGCCGGTCCTCGGTTGACTCGATTCTTTTCGTCATCGTTGTCACTTGGCCGGAGGTCATTCAAGCCGTTGACACCATATCGGATCAGGCTTTACCCTGATGGCCTCATAATCTAGGGTTTTCTATGGCATTCCGCCGTTGGGATCGTGCCAAGATTGCGATGCTTTGGGTATTAGACGTCGCGACATTGGTCGTGATTTGGCAGCCCTGCGATATTGATCGTTTCTTCGGAATTTCTATCACCAAATGTCTTTACCAGCGGGACATCTTGATCTGGCTCCTGCTATCGCTTCCACTCTTTATCCTCACATGGAAATGGGCTAGTGCTCGTGAGACCCCGAAGCCCCTAGGTCCGGAGACAACGAGGGCACAGACTGTCAGAGTCGCATCTTCCAAACGTAAAGACCGTTGGCACGAGCTCAAGGAGATGGCGCTCGTTAGACTCCTCAAGCCAGTCATGTTTGCAACACTCATAGGAGCCGCCACAATTCTTATTTATCTACCGTCGACATTCTTAGAACCTTATTTGATGCCTTGGGTCGGCCAGGAGTATTCAGGAGGATTGTCGTTACTTGTCGTCTCGATCGGCGGGATACTCATAATTGCCTTTTGGGGGATAGCAGCAGAACAACTGTCTAAACTCCGCTATCATCTCAAAGGTCGTTCCTCGCACATCGAATCTGTACTGGATGAGCCGGATAGTGTAAGCGACATACTCTTCGCTGCCATCAATTCTAAGAATAAAGGCAGAGTATTAGTGATCAAAACTAAATACGGATCGGAATTCCAGGGGAGAGTTGTGCGACATGAGGGCCTATCCATGCTG
>JBKPSD010000122.1:0-10332 GCA_046734935.1 Nitrospirota bacterium | reverse complement strand
TGTGAACCGGGATGCCCATCCCCTGCTCAAGAAACGGGACGAGCGCCGCATTGTCGTGGCGGTCGTCACCAGCGACCGAGGGTTATGCGGCGCTTTCAACGCGAACATTCTTCGCACAGCGGCCGCCGCGCTCAAGGAATTCGAATCCAAAGGATGCGAGGTAGAAGCCGCCATCATCGGCCGAAAAGGCCGCGATTTCTTTCGCCGACGCAGCTGGAAGGTGCGGCGTGAGGTCGTGGACATCTTCGACAAATTGTCCTTCGAGCACGGCATGCTCCTGGGAAGCGAGCTTCAAGCCATCGACGACTACGTCACCGGGCGCATCGACGCCGTGTACGCCATCTACAACGAGTTCAAATCCGCCATTCAACAACGCGTGGTGGTCGAACGGCTGCTCCCCATCGATTGGGTCGTGGAAATTACGGACGTCACGGGGACCGACCAGCCGACGGAGCAGATGGCCGGCGGCTATCTGTACGAGCCGGACGAAAGCGAAGTCTTGGAAGAACTGTTGCACCGCAATTTTCATGTTCAGGCCTATCGCATGCTCCTCGAGTCATCGGCGGCCGAACAGGGCGCCCGCATGACGGCAATGGACGGCGCGACCCGCAATGCCGGCGAATTGATCAAGAAGTTGACGGTGTACTACAACAAGACGCGACAGGCGGCGATCACCAAAGAACTCATGGACATCGTCGGCGGCGCGGAAGCGCTGAAGTAACCGTCAAAAGCTCGTGAACATGTACCGGACGCCGACTTCGATGTTCCAGATATATGCCCCGATGACATCTCGTCCATAGATTCCCACACCCGGCCGAATGTAGGCACCGAACCGCCCGATCAGATTCCTGCCGCCCTCGAATTCCATGACCATGCTGCTCTTGCCGCTTCGCTCGAAATCGACATTCCACACCGACTGAACGATCGTCCACCAGCGCTGCCCCCAGAACGAATTGACTTGTGCGGTGATGTTGAACAAGGAGACATCCTTTCGGGACGGATCTCCGCCCACCGACGTTTGATAACTCAAGAGGCCGATCAGGAATGAGTCCAAGCGGGGAAGGAACCGCGCGGTTGCGACGGCAGGGCCGACCGTATACTTGCCGAAGCCCAATGCCGGCTCGGAGGCGGTGGGAAAGGATCCGACGGCGCCGATAAGCAGGGCATATTCCGGCGTGTTGTACGCGCGCCACCCGCCGACGACGGAAAGATCACTCAGACCCCGTTGACTGCCCATCCCCGGATTCTGCGCGTCGGTGGTCCTGAGGAACGGCATCTCCACTCGGAGCAGATAATCGCTCCTGAAGGGAAGATCGACGCGGGCCGTTGTGAGCGTCGCGTTGGCGTGAGGAGTGAGATCAAGATATTGGCTGGTGAGCTGCAGCCGTCCCACAATCGCCGTGGGATCCGTTCCATACTTCGCGGCGACTTTGCGGAGGCGTTCGGCCTCTTCCCGTTGCTCGGGCGTCAGCGGCTGGGGGCCGATTCGTTTAAACGGGTTTCGTTTTTTTTCTGAAGAGGTCCCAGGCGTCTCCGGTCCGCCCTCAGCCCCGCCGGCTTCATCCACCGTCTCGTCCGCCGCCGGTCCGCTATCGGGAGGAGATTCGCCGGACGTGCCTTGAGCCATGCCGATGCGAGGCACGGTCATCAGGACGCATATCAGCAAACAAATGCAGGCGGGCTTCGCCCATAGAAGGAACGGGTTCTCAGTCATTAGGAGCCGGATATTACATCATCGCGGCTCCTCCTACTTCATCAATTTATCCGCAGCGGCGCGGAGCTCGAGCGATTTAGGATTGCCGATCTCCTTTTTTACGATGATGTCGGTGGGACGCACAGGTTTCCCGTAATATGCCTGGTTGCTGTCATTCGAAACGGAGACAAATGCCCCATCAAGGGCCAGTCCCGCGAAGGCGCCTTTCTGTCGGGCATAGGAGAGAATATCCGCCGCGATGCCTTGCGCCGCCATGCCCGCGCCGACCGGTCCTGTTGCCATGCCGGCATTGGCGCCCAGCTTGAAGTCGTTCGTGAAAAACTCTTCCAGCCCTTTCCTCGTCCGCACGACAAGCACTATTTCGGAAACATCGGCGCCGATCTGCAAACCGAAGCTGGCGGATCCAATATTGTAGAACGCCGGGTCTCCCCACTTCCCGCTTTGCTCATCGCGCGCGATCAATACCCCGCTGCCCCCGGCGCCGCCGAAGACGAAGGCGCCCCGCATGAACTGGGGGATAATGAAGAGCGCTCTGGCCTCCTTGCTCAGCTGTTTGAACTGATCCTTTAACCGGTCGTCGGAGGCAAACGCTTCCAGGGTCAGACGCGCCTTTTCCACGATCTGCTGCTGCGCCGTCACATCGGCCGCCAAGGCCAGGCCCGCCGACGAGAAACACACCGTGGCCGTCACGGCAACGATGATGCCGATCGCCCTCGAGACGTGCCTTAAGAAAGCAGTCATCTCTGCCATCGTCTGCATCCTCCATGTAGGTGTGGCGACGCTCCCCATCACGGCCCCTTCTGGTCAGGCCCTGCATTCTCGATATCGCCGCCAAGATTGAGATCGACCTCACCGTTCTCGTCGAACGGAGCTTTGAAGCTGCCGGGCGAGTCCACGAACGCCGTCCCTTTCAGACGGTACCTGACTTTGCGTGGCCCGTCTGCGTTCAGATTTTGCAGCTGACGGAGAAAACTTCCCAATGTCGTGAAGACTTCGACGTCTACCACCTCCGATCCGAAACGGGGCACGATCACGTGCTGTCCCGACATGCCGTTCGCAAACTCACGGTCGTTCAAGTCAATGTCGAATCGCAAGCCATTGATGCTGAAATCGGAATCGTTGGGGTTCTGAATCCGCAGCTTCACGTCGAATCGTTGTTCGAAAACGGCTACGTCCTTGGCCGTCATATCGGCGATGTGAACGCGCAGCATTTCGAACTCCTTGGGCATGGTCGAGCAGGCGGCTATCACCGCGGCCATCGAAACCGCCAACCAGCCGTGTCGGACCATGAAATCCACCCGTCTGTCGCTCATTGGACAGCCTGCGTCACAAGATTGCTCGCCGGCTGCCCTCCTGCCTTCCCGACAAAATCCGAAAGAACTTGTGTGAATTTGGGCACCATGTCGCCGCCCATCCCGAGGCGGGAAAAGGCGGCGGTCAGGCCTGCCCGATCGCCGACGGGACCCGTCACCGCGCCAAGACTCTTCGCCGACTGCATGAACGTATCGGCGCCGGGAATCAGCGACGTCAATGTAGTGAAATTCATCGCGGATAATCGCTCTTTCGCCAGGCTCAGAATAGAGCCCACGCCTCCCATCGCCTGATTCGAGGTCACGCCCAACTGGCTGGTCAGCAGACTCGTCAAGGTGTCCGTCGCCGACGTGGACAGGCCCATGGACTGCATTTGAGCGCAGCCCGGATACACCAGCAATGCCAGCGCCAAACACGAGAACACCAATCGTCGCGTGATCATGCGGCTCCCTCCTCGAGACCGGTGAAATGCGGCTGCTTGCCTCTAGAACACCGGCTCAAAATGTCAGCACGTGAAACGCCCAGGGCTCTAGGTCGACATACAATCCGGCGTCCCTGATCTCGCCAGACCGTCGTTCGTAACGCGTGCCGGTACACTCATCTGTCATGCGCAAGATGTCGTCGCCGAGCATTGAGGTGGGCAGCCGTATTCTGGCCTGTGATGTGCGGTCCGAGAGGTTGACCGTGATGAGGTGGCGTGTCCGCGCTCCGGTCGTACACCATGCCACGATATTGAGATGGCTGTCGTTATCGGGCCATCCGCTCCGCTCGCACAGTTGCCACTGCCCGCCTCGCAAGTCGTCATTCGCAAGCACGTCAAGCAGTTTTCCATAGAATTCTTGCAGACCGGCATCGATTGGCTCCCGAGGGCCACGGCGGAGGAACACCGGAATCCTTTGCCGCCGCCCTTCGAACTGTCCGTCATGGAACAGGACAGCTCCCTGCAGGGTCGAGACGGCGACCGCCGCAGCCCTCGCCTTTCCGGGAGAAAAGGTCTCTGCGGCACGCGGTTCATCATGATTTTCGATGAAGCGAACCAATCGCTCTTGATAGAAAGCGTCGGCGCAGAGATGCAGGCGGACTTGTTCGGCATTGTCGTGCTCGAGACGGTCGTATAGACGTTTGTCATAGCAGAAATCAAAGCCTTGCTGCTGCAGCTCCCATTCGAGGTCCCAGTAGGCTTCGGCCATGAACAGTGTGTCCGGGTACCGCTTTTTCGCGGCCCCGATCACCTCACGCCAATATTCGCTTTGCGGCCTGGGACCGGCCCGCCCTCCCCATGTGCGCTCGAAGACATGATTGAGGAGGAGCATGGCCATATCACACCGCATTCCGTCACACTGCTCTGCAATCGACAGAACCGTTTCGATCGCCGCCTTCCTCAGGTCGGGCGAAAAGGCATTCAATTGCAAAACGTCCTGCCAGGGAGGGAAATACGGATCCCGGCCGCAGGCAAGCACATGAGCGCCCACCCTGACGAAGTCGCCGGGTTTCTCCGCGAGGTCGTCCTTATTTCCTTGAATGAAATATTCCGGATGCGCCGCCGCCCACGTGTGATCGGGCGCGACATGGTTTGGCACGAAATCAAGGATCAACCGCATGCCGCGCTTGGCCAATGCTTTCCGTGCAGCGGCCAGACCTTCACGGCCGCCCAATCGCGCATCCACCGCATACTCTTTCACGCAATAGGCGGATCCGACGTTGTCCTCGGCCGTGAAATCCGGCAGCAGCCGGCGGAATTCGGCCAGGAGACTCTCGTTACGCATGGAGACCGCGAGGCCCGCGGGACTTCGTTCCCACACACCCATGAGCCAGACAGCATCAAAGCGGTAGGACGCGAGCGCGTCCCAGACATCGCCGGGAACCTCTCCCAGCGTCATTGGACGCCGCGCCTGTGTGCTCAGTTCGTGAAGCCATACCCACGTATTGATCTCGTAGATGATGGGACGACGAGGCCAATGAGGCGTCAGACCATGGTTCTTCGCCATCAGCCCGTCACCTTGAAGCAGGCTCCTCATGCATGGTCGACGGGGAACGCTTCTTCTGCTTTACCCCGAACGCGATTCCGTTCTCGAGCCACTCTTTTTCGTGCAACTGTCGTCTTCGCGCACCGTTCCTCATTGACGCTCGCTCAAATAGGGCCCTATCGTCTCCACGGGGGAATTCAGATTCCTCGCGGCTTCGAGCCTTCGATGTTCCTCAGTCATGGCATCCTCCTCCGCCTCCGCTTCTCAGGTCGCGACGGTATGATTCGCTCGTCGTGTTACGGCTAAGTTAACTTTCACAGCGTCGCGCAGGAGCACTGTACAACCTGGATTCCATGAGGAAAACTGTCAACTTTGACAGGAGGGCCGCTAGGATCTACAAGCATGAATCCTGCCAAGCCCCTACGTCTTCTTCGACGCCTGGACAAACTCCGATTATCCTTCTTGACTCGCACTAATGAGGAGTTCATGCTTGGCATCCCTTCTCACTGAAGTAAGGCATCTTTTGTTGTGGAGGCCACTATGCCGGCCGCGACTTTCCACATGCACTCAAAACGATCGCAAGTCGATACCCCAATTGAGACCGCCGCCCCCAGGGGCCGACAGCAGTATGAGGATCTCGTGGAGTCGCTGGAGGCGATTGTGTGGCGCGCCAATGCCCATACATTGGAGCATGTGTACGTCAGCGAGCAGGCGGAAACCGTCTTGGGCTACCCTGTCAACGACTGGTTGCGCCAACCGCACTTCAAGGAAACCCATCTCCATCCGGACGATCGCATGCAGGTTTTGGCAACCTACCGCCAGGCGGCTCATGATCTCACCCATCACCGGCTCGACTATCGCATCAGGGCAACCGACGGCCGGGACGTCTACATTCATGAATGCGTCCATTCCGTCTTCGAGGAAGGCGGATGCAGGGAATTGGTCGGCGTCATGATGGACATCACGGACCGAAAGGCGGCTGAACGCTCGCTGATGGAGATGACCGGCCGGTTGATTCGCGCGCAGGAAGAGGAACGCTGCCGGATCGCCCGGGAGCTGCACGACGATTTCAATCAACGCCTGGCGTTACTGGCGATCGGCCTTGAGCGGCTCGGACAGACCTTTGCTGCCGAAAGCACGGCCCTCGCTCAGGTCTCCGACCTCTGCCGGTTGACCCACGACATCGCCTCGGACGTGCATCGCCTGTCGCACCAGCTGCATTCGGCGAAGCTGGAACACCTGGGTCTCGTCCCCGCGATCAAAGGGCTCTGCCGCGAGCTGTCGGAACAGTATGGGGCGCACATTCACTTCGTTCACCGCAATGTCCCTCATACGATTGCCAAAGACACCGCTTTGTGCCTGTTCCGGGTCGTTCAGGAGGCGCTGAACAACACAATCAAGCACAGCGGCGTACGAAAGGGTCAGCTCGAGTTGTTTGGGGACCGCGGATCCATCCATTTATGTGTCTCGGATACCGGCGCGGGTTTCGACCTCCAATCCGTTTCAGCCAAGGGACGTCTCGGCTTGATCAGCATGCAGGAGCGTGTCCGCGCGGCGGGAGGCACGATCGCCGTAGAGTCACGGCCATCGAAAGGCACCCGGATTTCCGTCCACCTGGCCGGCTGATGCGGTGCCGCGACAAGGAGAAACCATGCCGCGTCCACGCGTATTGCTTGCAGATGATCACCGGCTCGTGGTGGAAGCCTGCGTAGGGCTTCTCGAGCCGGCATGCGAAGTCGTCGGCATCGTGACCGACGGACGAGCGCTCCTCCCCCAAGCGATCGCACTTCGTCCCGACGTCATCGTACTCGACATCGGAATGCCGCTCTTAAACGGACTCGATGCCGGTCGCCAGATCAAGCAGTCGATGCCCGGCGTCAAATTGATTTATCTGACCATGAACGAAGATCCGGAGCTTGCCAAGGAGTCGCTTGCCCTCGGGGCCTCGGGCTTCTTGCTCAAGACCTCGGCCGCCCGCGAACTCCCCGAGGCGATTCGAACGGCCATGCGGGGCGACACGTACATCACGTCCCGAGCGTCCCAGCGAATGGTCGAGTCGTTCGTTCATGGCGAACGGTCCATGAGCAGCGCGCTCACGTCGCGCCAACGGGAGGTGCTTCAGCTGCTCGCTGAAGGGTTTACGATGAAGGAAGCAGCGGGCGTCCTCCGGGTGACGGCGCGCACCGTGGCCTTCCATAAGTACCGCGTCATGCAGCAGTTCCGCCTCAAGAGCAATGCGGAACTGATCCAGTTCGCCATCGACCAACGACTGACCCTCGGCGCCCATCGGTAGCCTTGTTTCAACTCCGCACGTGCCGATCCCTTCGAATCCGTCGGAAGACTCGGCTATCCCGGCAGGACTGAAAGAATCTGTCAGTTTTGCCAGTATCGCGGGCAACCAAGGAAATGATAAGTAGCTGCGCCCCTGCACGTTCGCCTTCACGGCTGGAGCGACGATGCCGTCATCAATGGACAGCGGCCCTCAGCTTCGCACCTGCGTCCGTGTCCTTCTGGCGGACGACAGCCCCTCGATGCTGCAGGCGGCACGCCGCATTCTCGAGCCTGAGTTCGAGGTCGTAGGAACAGTCGACGACGGTGAGGCGGTACTCGAGGCGACGAAGTCACTGAACCCCGACGTGCTGATTCTCGACATTTCCATGGGCGTCATGAATGGCTTGGAAGCCGCCCGCCTTCTCAGGCGCATCGGATCAACAGCCAAGATCGTCTTTCTCACCGTGCACAACGACCAGGACTTTGTCGAGGAAGCCTTCTCTGCAGGGGCGGTAGGCTATGTAGTTAAGCCGCGTTTAGGGACGGACCTGCCGGTCGCCGTTCGTGAAGCGCTGATGGGACATACGTTTGTCTCCCCTGATCTGGTTTCCCCGTTCCGATGATCAGTCCGGGTCAGAGCGGCGTCACTCTCACCTCAATTCCACCCACATCGAGCCTTCCGCGACTATGTGGACTTCGACACCTCCCTGAATCGGATAGATACCGACAGGCCGAAGGCTTTTGACTTCTCCCTCCATCCGTCCAGCCTGACCCATGTCCCGCTGCAAGGCGGTCTCGAGGCGCGAACGAATCGTCTGAAGCTGCCCTGAGAGATCGATGAACGCCTGAGACGTCATCTCCGATAAGATCTCTTGATGAAACATCCAGTTGGCTGAACGCACCAGCACATTACGGGTATCGACGGTGTAATCGAGATTGGCAAATCTCAGCGCCCCCATGCCCTCATCAAACACCGGAGTGCCGGTCGCATACAGGTGTCCGTTGACACCTCCTGAGACTTTGACGGCGAGAATCAATTTGTCTCCGCTTCCATACAGCTGAACGCCCTCAACCTTCACGGTATCGCCGAGCGGCGTGCGGAATTCCTGTCCGATCATTTCCAGCCCGAGCCGTTGATTGATCCGCCCGTAGTCGACAGTGACCGGGATGGCGAGGCGAAACCCTTGAGCCGCGGCTGGCGCCAATTGCAAACCTGGCAGCGGCGTCCCAACTTTGGCAGGCTTCGAGCCGCTCACGATCCTCGGCTGCATCATAAGGTTTACGGAGGTATGAATCGAAAGGGTGCCGTTTGATGTGATCGGACTGACCCGCACATCCCGTGGATTGAATTCGAGCCACTGATTCGGCGCCAGCTCGATCGGTTCCTGAAGTTTCTGCCAGACCGCCTCGGCCCGCTTCTTGGATTCCGTTCGCTCGCGAATGATCTGGTCGATGCTGCGGCCCAATGACGTCAGCCGCGGCTGCAAGATCATTTTCAACAACGGCGTTGCGTCAAGATCGAGCCCCGCAAGCCGGCAGGGTTCTATGAACACCGGCTCCTCGAAGGTCGTGTTCGATTGAAGGCGCCATTGATCCGACCAGCTCAGCGTCGAATGGGAAGCCAGGTTGACCCGCTTCGGGGGTTCATCGCCATGGCCGCAACGACCTTCGACCAAGGCTTGGCCGTCATTTCTTCGCGCCCATACGCGATAGCGAACCTGCTCGAACCATACGTCGAAACGGTCGCGAGTCATCCGATATCGAAACGAGCCTCTGACGAGGCGATACAAAAACCGGATGTCGTCCCGGTCGCCGAGGGTACCGGCGTCGTTCCAGTCGTCTTCGCGCGCCGCCACTTGAGGAAACCCCGCGTCGACCGCCGCAGCGAGTTCTTCGGCGGAGACTCGAACGTCGATGTTGACGATCGACGGTTCTAAGGCAGGAGGCGGTGGCGCAGGCTTGAGCGGATCGGTCGGTTTAGGAATGTCGAGCTGCGAGGCCGCCTGCGTCCCGGTCGCCCAGACAGGCGGCAACAGAAGTGAACAGCAGACACAAACGAGCCATGTCAGTATAGAAGGCGCCTGAGGCCTCAATTCATACCCTCGTGGCAAAGCAATGGAACGGTTCAGCTGACAGTGTAGCCGCGCGCCGTCATGCAGCCGGAAAACGCGCGCTTATAGTCAGCCATCTGGGCGTTATGCGCCTGCTTGGCTTTCTCTTGAGCGGCGGCCTGCTGCTGCTCGGCTTGCCGGCGGCGCATGGTTCCTCCTGCCGCCCCGACTCCGGCCCCGATGGCCGCTCCTTTACCGGCGTCTCCGCCGATGGCCCCGCCGATGGCCCCAATGGCAGCACCACGAGCAGCCCCTTTCACGGCGGCGCCTTGCTGCGGAGAAGCAGCGGCTTGCTGC
Organism: Nitrospirota bacterium; assembly: GCA_046734935.1. GTDB lineage: Bacteria > Nitrospirota > Nitrospiria > Nitrospirales > Nitrospiraceae > Nitrospira_C. Next base: position 661 of record JBKPSD010000122.1, on the reverse strand, counting down.
TGCATCGGCTGGTTGGGATCGAACCCCGTTTGCTCTTTGGCCCACTTATAGCAGCTGAACTCGTCCTGTTCCTGCTGTTCTTTCGTCTGCCCTTTGCCAGGGTACACGTATACGTCGACGGCCGCCGTCACCTCCTGCGTGGCGAACAGCAATACAACCAGAATGAGCAGCCCTCGTGAGTGACGCATGATGCCTCCTTGCACTGCGACTGGAGGTTTCAGGAATGTTCGACGTTATGGTGCAGGTTCCTTGGAAGGCGGCTCGCCGGTCGTCGAATCTCCGGAAGGCCGATCGCCGGTTTCGGGCCTCCGGTCCACGCTGGGCGAGGACGTTTCGTTGGAGGTCGCGACAGGCGGCATCTCGCCGATCAGCGGCAGATTGCCCAGGATGGCCAGCCTCGTCACCATGCCCACGATATCATCGAGCTGAAGAAATCTGGCGGCAGCCATGGGATCCAGCTTTTTGCTGTAGATGTGGAAATACTTCTGCCGTAGCGCCAGGTCCGCCCGCTGGTTCTCGCTGGATTGCTTAACGATCTTCATGACGTCGTCATTGGTGAGCGTGGCGTATTTCTCAATGTAGGTGCCGAGCAGGCGGAGCCGATTCTTTTCGAGCTGCTCCTTTTCCTTCTCGTAGCGATGGTAGACACCCCAGAATATCT
>JBKPSD010000121.1:0-13929 GCA_046734935.1 Nitrospirota bacterium | reverse complement strand
ATGGGTTTGCGCTGCATACAGGGCGAATCCTCCCCAGCCGCACCCCATGTCCAGCACGCGGTCGCCGGATTTCAGGCGGAGTTTCCGGCACAGATATTCGAGCTTTTGGGTCTGCGCCTGCTCCAGGCCGTCGTCCTCGCGTTGATAATAGCCGGCTGAATACAGCAGCCTGCTATCGAGCCAGAGTTTGTAAAATTCGACCGGTACGTCGTAGTGGAATCGAACCGCTTCCTTGTCCCTCACTTTTTCGTGCCGTCGCCCGTGCAGCACAAGCGTGCGCGTCTCTTCGGGGACCCGATCCAGACTCCTTTGCCGCCACGTAGCCACAGCACACCTCACCCAATCCATCGCCGACCAGCGCCGCTGCATGAGATGGTCGGCGAGCGGAAGAAGGGCATCGATTGAGCCGATGACATCGATGTCGTCGTAGATATACGCCTCGCCCAGGGCCAGCTGCACGGGCCACTTGAGCATGCGGCTCATCGATTCGGGGTGCCGCAAGACGAGGGTCGCTTCAGTCGGCTGCTCCGACCGCAGCCTCCAGACGGAGCCGTCCCAAAAACGTACCGCGATGTTGGGCACATCGCAGCCGCGGAACAATTCTTCAAAGAAGCCGATCGCCGATCGTATGTTGGGCGCATCGCTCATCTCAGCAACGTCATCCCGTTCGGGCACTAATTCCAATTTGGAGAACATGGCAGACTCCTCTCTGAAGGTCAGCGACCCTCCCTTCAGCTCTCCACCTCCACCTTCAGGTCTCCGGTGATGTGTCCGACGTGCGCCTCAAGCGACCCGTCCCGCCGGCGTTCGAACCGGAGATCCACCGATCCATTGCCCACACGCAAATGGCGGAGTTCCACCTGGTTGACGAAGTCGGGCAGAGTCGGCCTCACGATTTTCAAGCGTTTGTCGAACGCGTCCGGCACGAGCCCGAGGAACGTCTCAACCAGGAACGGAATGGCGCCGGCCGCCCACGCTTGCGGATGGCAGGCGACCGGGTACCGGACCGGCTGGCCGTACTCCTCGCGCCCAAACCCCGTGAACAGTTCCGGCAAGCGATAGTCCTCGAACTCCATGGCGGCCTCGAGCAGGCCGACAAAGATCCGGCTTGCTTCTTCGTGGTAGCCGTAGCGGCGAAATCCCGCCGCGATGAGCGAATTGTCGTGCGGCCACACGGTGCCCAGGTGATACCCCATCGGATTGTACCGGCGCTCCTTGCATGACAAGGTGCGGATGCCCCATCCGTTGAAGAGATCGGGCTTCATCAGCCGATGAACGAGGCGTGCGGCCTTGTCTTCGTCGACGATGCCCGCCCATAGCGCGTGGCCGGCATTGGACGACATGACGCGGCATGGCCGGTGGCCCGCCTCGAGCGCCAATGCATAGCACCCCTCTTCCTCGATCCAAAAATCACGATCGAACCGTTCACACAGCGCCCGCGCCTCCGCGCGCAAGCGCACGGCGTGTTCGCGGTGTCCGATCCGCTCGTAAAGATCGGCAATTTCCATTTTGGCCATGTACACATAGCCTTGCACTTCGACGAGCGCGATGGGCGGCTCCGCCAACCGGCCGTCTTCGGTCACGACGGCGTCGCCGGAATCCTTCCAGCCTTGATTGATCAGGCCTTTGTCGGTATTGCTCAAATAGCTGACGTAGCCGTCGCCTGCGACATCGCCGTACTTGTCGATCCAATGCAGCGCCCGCTCTACCGGCGCGCGCAGCTCCTCGAACAAGGAAAGATCGCCGGTCCAGTGGGAATACCGGCTCATCAAGATCAGAAAAAGCGGCGTGGCGTCGATGGTGCCGTAATATGGCGTATGCGGGATCTTGTTCATCCTCGCCAACTCACCGACCCGCAGCTCGTGCAAGATCTTGCCGGGCTGCTCGTCGCGCCAGCCGCTGACCTCCGTACCTTGGTACCGCGCCAGGAGCCGGAGGGTGTCCGCCGGCGTGTCGGACCAGAACGCCAGCGTCTGAAGCGACGTCACCAGACAGTCCCGGCCGAAGAGCGTGACAAACCAGGGCACGCCGGCGGCGAAGAATTCGTCCCCCGAGATCGACGTTTTCAGCATGTGCAGATCCATGAGCGAGCGCCGCATGACGCGGTTGAGCAGCAGACTGTCGCTGTGAAACTCGGTCTCGCGCTTCAGCCACTGCTCGGCCGACGCCTTGATGCCGTGGGAAACGGCATGAACATCGCGGTAGACGCTCGTCTGCGCGAACAGGCGGTTGGGCTGCTCCTCCGATTCAGCTAATGCCAGCGAAATGCGGATCTGCTTGATCTCGTTCGCCTTGAGTGAAACATGAAATTCCACGGTGTCGCCCTTGACCTTGGTTGGCAAGGGGTAAAAGTGGATGGCAAGGCTTCGGCGGATCTTATCTCCGCCTTCATAGAAGAAGACCAGGCACTTGTCCTTCCAGACCGGCCTAAAGAGCTTGCCCTTGACCTCACGCAGCAACCCGCGGATTTCGAACACGTCTTCAAAGCCCGCTCGGAAGCGCATCGTCACCGGAAACTCTACAGCCTCATACCCGAAATTCTGGATGTCGAGCTGTTCGTGCATGACGCATTGTTCGGCGTCGATGACACGGTCCCATTTCAATCCGATCGTCTCTCGTTGTATGGTCCGGCCGTCCGGCGCCTCGAAATCCGGCGTCGTCAATTGAAGGACCGCACGGCCTCCCTCCCACGAACGGGCGGCCAGTGGCTCCGGATGTTCGCCGCCGAGGAGCAATTCGTAGCCGTTGAGATAGCGGCAATCATGGTAGTACAGGCCGAAGCCATGCCCCCTGGACATCGGCACTTCCCCTTCCGGAGGTGCGAGAAAGAACAGGTTCCCATGCTTGATGACGACCGCTTTCGCTATGCTATGGGCCACAGACGGCACGCCTCCCTTCGTCAGGACTTGTTCCTTTCGCCTGCGGTTTTCCTTGGGCGAATAGGATGGATCGGACGACCCCTCACTCGCTGATCCCATGTCAACTCTCCCGCCATCAGTTGCTATCCTCTGGTTCCGGAACCGTGGCTTACACGACCTCCCTGATCTTATTCTCCACGACCGTTTTGATGATGTCCCAGCGGTCTTTTTGGCCTTTCGCCAGCGCTTTCGCGAACTGCCAGGCCTGATCCGTGGTGATCTTGCCGGGGAGAGGCGGCTCGTTCGGATCGACGGAGGCTTCCACCAGCGCCGGACCGGCATGATGAAACGCTTCGCCGAGCACGGCGCGCACGAGCGTGGGATCCTCGACGCTGTAGCCGGCCAGCCCGCAGGCCCTGGCGACGGCCACGAAGTCGATCGGCTGCAGCTGGACGCCGTATTGCGGATTGCCCTCGAACGCCAACTGCTCCCACTTGATCATCCCCAGGACGTTGTTCTTGATGACGATCACCTTCACCGGCAAACGGTATTTGGCGATGGTGGCGAGTTCGCCCATCAACATCGTGAGGCCGCCGTCGCCCGTGAAGCACACCACCTGCCGGCCTGGAAACGCGACCGCGGCGCCGATGCTATAGGGCAACCCGTTGGCCATCGTCGCCAGCGTGCCCGACACCGAAAATTCCATGTCTTCTCGAATCTGGACATGACGGGCCGCCCATGTGGTGACCGTCCCGGTATCGCTGCACACGATGGCATCGCGGTCTAAATACTCGTTCAGCGCGCGCGCCACCACCTGAGGCTTCAGCGGCAGGTCGGTGCGCGTGCCGCGGATCTCCATCAATTCGTTCCACTGGCGCATGCGCTCCTGTGCCTTGGCGAGGAATGTCCGGTCCGATTTCGGTTTGAGCAACGGCATTAACGCCCTCAGCACGTCCCAGCAATGTCCGACCAGGCCTACCTCGGCCGGGTAGCGCAGTCCGATGCGCGACGGATCCAGATCGATCTGGATCGCTTTTGCCTGGCCGGGCTTGGGATAGAATTCAAGATACGGGAAGCTGCTGCCGGCGATGAGCAACGTATCGCACTCTTCCAGGACCTCCTGGGAAGGGGCGGTGCCGAGCAGGCCGATGCCTCCGGTCGTGTAGGGATGATCGTCCGGCACGACCGCCTTACCGAGTAGCGGTTTGATAATGGGCGCGGCCAGAGTCTCAGCGACCGCCAGAATCTCCTTGCGCGCCGTGAGACACCCGCGGCCCGCCAGGATGGCGACTTTCGAGCCGCCATTGAGGAGATCCGCAGCCTGGCGTAGCGTGGCGTGCGGCGGCAGCGGGAGTGCTTCGCTGTAAAGATCCCCGCTATGCAAGGCGACATTGGCCTTCGATCGTTTGCCGTCGGCTGTCCAGTCCTGTATGTCCTTCGGAATCGTGATATGCGCGACGGTCCGCTTCGCGATCGCCGTTTTGACGGCCTCATCGACCACGTTGCAGACGTGCGCCGGTCCCATGACCCGTTCGTTGTACGCGGCGACGTCGCTGAACACCTTCACGAGGTCGACGTCCTGCTGATAGTGCGTACCGATCAGATCATGAAACGTGTGGCCGGTTATCGCCAGGACAGGCTGGCCGTCGCACTTGGCGTCATACAGACCGTTCAGGAGATGCAATCCTCCGGGACCCGACGTCGCTAAACAGACGCCCAGCCGCCGTGAGAACTTGGCGTAGCCGCAGGCGGCAAACGCCGCGGCCTCTTCATGCCTGACTTGGATCAGTTTGATGTGGTCCTGCCGTCGGCGCAGCGATTCGAAGATGCCGTTGATGCCGTCGCCGGGAAGACTGAAGACCGTGTCCACTTCCCATTCGATCAATCGGTCGACCAATAGATCTGCAACCGTGTCAGCCATACACGCTCCACAACAGTTCGGAGTGTTGAAGTGATGGGCCCTGCGCTAAGCCGCCCGGCGCTTGGGAGCGGGTGTTTCCGGTTGCGGCTGCACGGCGACTCCCTGAACATAGACGAGTTCGCCTCCCAGCCAGCCCGACACGCCCAGCGCCGCCACTCCGAGCCCAGACAGGAAGACGGGCAGCAGGGCCTGGGCGCCGTTGAAGAGGCGCAAGCCGGCGTTGACGCTGAACAGCAGGACAAGGCCGACGTTGATCATCATGTGCAACTGCGCGACGCGGACGACTACGGGGTCGGTCAGCGTGCGGTAATCGATGTATCCTGGAATCGCGGCCGCGAGACCTCCGATGATGCCGCCGATCATCGTGTACAGTGCGACGTCCTTCCAGAGAGGCCCGCCGAAGCCGAACAAAAAAATCAGGTCACTCGCGAGAGAGAAGATCCAGAGCGCGATCGGAAACGGAATCAGCATCGGATGAATGGGATGCTCGGCCACTGTGGCACGCGTTTCCATAGGTCACCTCATAGCCTCAATCGTTAGTGCAACATCGATTTGAGTTGGGCGGCATTTTTCGCCGCATACCCGGCCTGGTCGTTGTCGAAATACACATAGACGGCCCTGAGCGTCGTCTGCCAGCGCGCGATGCGCCGGGCCCAGTCGCGTAGCTGCTTGACCGAATAATCACCTTGATATTTGCGTCCCGGTCCGTGAAGCCGCACATACACGAAATCTGCCGTGATTTGATACGGCGCCTCGAAGCCGTCGAGCTCATAAAGACAGAACGCGGCGTTGTGCCGTCCCAGTGCTCGGTAGACAACAGAATTGTGCCAACTCGGGTCTCGAAATTCGAAGGTATACCGGTGAGAAGGCGGTAGCGCCTCGAGAAAGGCGTTGAGGCGCGGTACATTGCAGGACCAGCGCGGCGGCAGCTGAAAGAGGATCGGGCCGAGCTTGTCGCCGAGCGATTCCACCGGCTCCATGAATCGCGCCAACGCGGCGTCCGGGTCGTTTAATTTTTTGCGGTGCGTGATGTAGCGGCTGCCTTTGACGGCGAAACAGAAGGACGAGGGCGTCGCCCGCCGCCAGGCTTCGAACGTCTCCCGAGCCGGGAGATGATAGAAGCTGTTGTTGAGCTCCACCGTGTCGAAGCGATCCATGTACCAGGCCAGCATGTCCTTGGCGCGAAGCTCCGCCGGGTAGAACGGCCCGAGCCAATGCTTGTAGTGCCACCCCGACGTCCCGATCCGGACAATACAGTGCGGCGTACCGCCCGTCGACCGTCTGCGGGATTCCGATGTCATCTCATCTGTCCGTTTCTTCGTTGTCGGTCGCACCACGGCACTCACCCTTCGGCACCGTCGTTCGTCTTCATATACGCCCTCAGCACCTCGGCCACACTCCAGGCCTGTGCAATGCAGCCTCTCGGGCGGAACGGCGGCTCTGCGTCGAAAATTTCACTGACCGTTCCGATCCCGGCATCCTGCAAATGGTGGTCGAACGCACGCAGTAGGCTCCGAGCGTCCGCCTTATCTCCATAGACTTTCAGGCGCGCGTCGATGTAATGGCCGATCAGCCAGGGCCACACGGTGCCTTGGTGATAGGCTGCATCGCGCGCGCGCAGGTCGCCGGCATACGTTGCCTTGTAGTCGGGATGGTCCGGCGCAAGCGTGCGCAGCCCATATGGAGTCAGCAGTCTACTCGCCACGACATCGACGACGGGACGCCATCGCTCCTGGCGGAGAATCGGAAACCGCAGCGACAGGGCAAAAATCTGATTGGGGCGGAGGCTCGGATCGTCTCCCGTTTCACCGTCGATCACATCGAACAGATAGCCGCCGGCCGTGAACCAGTAGCGGTCGTGGAACGACGCTTCCGCCTGCCGGGCCATTTCGCGCCATTGCGCCGGCTCTTCGCCGAGCTGGCCCGCCCATTCCTCCATGAGCCGCAAGGCGTTGTACCAGAGTGCCTGGATCTCCACCGGCTTTCCGCGTCGTGGGGTGACGACCCAGTCATCTACCTTGGCATCCATCCAGGTGAGCTGATAGCCGGGAGCGCCTGCGTGCAGCAGGCCGTCGTGCGGGTCCACGCCGATATTGAACTTGGTGCCCTCCCGGTGACGGCGGATAACCTCCTTCAGCGTGGGGTACAGCAGCATCAATGTGTCGCGGTCGCCAGTGACCGCGAGGTAGCGATCCAGGGCATGGAAATACCAGAGAGTCGCATCGGCCGTGTGGTAGAGCGCCCGGCGCGACCCCTCGGGAAACAGATTGGGCAGGAGCCCATCATCAACGTAGCGGGCGAAGGTCCGTAGAATCGCCCTCGTCTCGTGAGGACGGCCGGTGCACAGCGTCAATCCCTCGAGACTGATCATCGTGTCGCGCCCCCAATCGCCGAACCAGTGATAGCCCGCGATGATGGTCCGGGCTTCATCGCCGGACGCCTGCGCCAGGGCCTGTTCCTCTGGCCGCGCACCCGGCTGGACGATGAACTGATCGGCGGCGAGCTGGAGCTGCCGGGCGAAGTCGTCCGCCTGAAGCGCCGGCGCAAGAGACATGAGTTTCTCCAAACGGCGCTGCTCGGCCTGCAGAATGTCCTCGCATCCGAAATCGAGCATATTCCACGGTTCGACGCTCATCACGAGCGCAATGCTCTGTCCCTCGGAGAGCCGGACCGTGAAATACCCCGGACTGAAGAGATCCTGGATGTGCTCCGATCCGCGGTCCCGGTCTACACGATAGGAGACACCTTCGCTGATGATCTCGTCGGCGACGAACACGCCATTGCGCGGTCGCACGCACAGCTTGAGGCTCGGTCCCCCGTGAGGCAGAGGAATTTCATACCGTCCTCCTCCGCTAATCGTCAGCGGAAATGAGACCGCCTGGCCCTCTCCGAGCCTCGCGTCGTGCATGCGATAGGTCACGTAGGGCCGCAAGTCCAGCCGCATGGAGCCGCGCAGGCAGCCGTACTGGAGATACATCGTGTTCTGTCCGTGCGGCGCCACAATCCGCTTTTCGAAAACCGTGCCGTCGATCTCGAAGGTCCATACCGGCGTCTGCCATTCGCGCCGAATCTCCTTCAGGAACCGGATGCCGTCGACCTCGATGCGTCCGTCCGCATATTCGGCGCCGGAAAGCAGCGCCGTGTGCGCACCGGCCTCCACGGTTTCGTCAAGGCGGGGAATGATCAGTGTGCGGCCGCGGCCAGGCAAATCAGGGACAAACAGCCCATGGTAGCGTCGAGTCGCGACTCCGAGCAGCGAACTCGACGCGTAGCCGCCGATCCCATTGGTCACGAGCCACTCCTTCGCCAGGAGCGACAGGCGATCGCCCGTCATCGTGCCCATGATGCCGGGAGTCGCAGCGGTAGTCGCCATCAGGTGATCGCTCCAGGGACTAGCTCTTCGCGGCTCGATACAACGTGGCGGCCGCGGCGGGAATGCGCCATCCTTTGTCGGTCAGCGGCTGCACGATGCCGGGACCGCCATACTGCGGGTGGTCGCTCGACCACTGCAGCACCCATGCGCCGCCGGCAACCGGCGCGAGCAGCGGCTCCGGGGCGGGAACAAAATTCAGGTCCGGTCCCAAATTGACGACCAGCAGCCGGTCGTCGTCGTTCGGACCGGCGTAGCGCAGGGCGAGCGCCTGCGTCCCCAGGACCGCGCCATCGATGGCCCGCCGGTCCTGGCGGGCCAGGACGCAATCCTCGCGCCGCAGGGCCAACAGATCGCGGTGCAGGCGATAGAGGGCGGCGTGGCGGCTTCGTTCAGAGAAATCCAGACGGGATTGCTCAAACGTCCTTGCGTCCGCCGGATCGGGAACGGCCTTCTGCGCTTCGGGCGTCGCATATTCGGGAAACTCGCAGAGGAACTTCTTTCGTCCTTCGTACACTTTGGCGGCAAGGTCGGAGTGGTGATCGGCAAAAAACAAAAACCTGGTGGACGCTCCGAATTCCTGCCCCATGAAGAGCAGCGGAGTTTCCGGCGCGAGCAGCATCAGCGCGACGAGCGCACGATAGCGTCCCGGCGCCGCGAAGGCATGCATCCGGTCGCCTGACAGGTGGTTGGCCACTTGATCATGGTTCTGAAGGTAAAACACGAAGGCCTGCGCCGGCTCGTTTTTGACGACGGTGCCGCGCGCTTTCTTCTGCCATTCGTAGCGCTGGCCCTGATAGAGGAACCCCCGTTTGATGACGGATAGCAGTTCCTGAGCCGTCCCCCGGTAATCGGTAAAATAGGCCTCGCTGCGGCCGGTCATGGCGACGCGGCAGACATGATGGAAGTCGTCGCTCCAGACACCGTCCAGACCCCACCCGCCTTCCTCGAGCGGCTTGACCGTGTGGATCAATTGCGATTCGCACTCGGCGATGAGCACGATGGATCGTTCGCCCGCCGCCGCGCGCGCCTGCTGTGACATCTCCGCCATGACATGCAACGGACTGTCGTCGTAGATGGCGTGAACCGCGTCAAGGCGAAGGCCGTCGAGACGAAATTCAGAGATCCAGTAGCAGGCGTTCTGCACCACGAAGTCCCTCACGCCGGAAGATCCCGGGCCGTCATAGTTGACCGCCTGTCCCCACTCGTTGGGATGACGATCCGTCACGTACTGATCGCTGTAGACCGGCAGATAATTCCCATCAGGACCGAAGTGGTTGTAGACCACATCCAGGATCACGCCGAGACCGCGCGCGTGGGCGGCGTCCACAAAACGTTTGAGCGCGTGAGGGTCGCCGTACACATGTGCGGGCGCGAAGAGGTCGACGCCGTCGTAGCCCCAATTCCAGCGCCCGGGAAACTCGGCCATCGGCATCAGCTCAACGACAGTGATGCCGAAATCCTTCAGTTCATCGAGCTGGCCGATCGCCGCATCGAGCGTGCCCTCGGGAGTGAACGTCCCGACATGCAGCTCGTAGATGACCTGCCCGGGCATGCGAATGCCCGACCATTCCGTGGTTTGCCATTCATAGGCGGAAGGATCGACGATCAGCGAAGGGCCATGGGGTCCGTCAGGCTGGTAGCGGGAGCAGGGGTCCGGATAGGCCTCGCCGTTGTCGAGCCGATACCGATAGCGCATTCCGGCGCTGGCGATGGGAACCAGTCCGGAGAAATAGCCTGCCTCGTCTTGCAGCAAGGGAAAGCTGCGTCCATCTTCTTCGAGGACGACGTCTACGCGGGCACGCTTGGGCGCCCACACGCGAAACCGCACGCCGACGGATTCGACATTGGCGCCCAGCGTCATCTGCCATGTCGCAGCCGGCGCGCTGCGGTCGCCGAGAGCATTCGATGATGAAGTCATCATAGTCATCTAGCGCGATATGGATGGAATGTGGAACGTGGAAGTGAGAAGAGAGCGTAGACTCTTTCCTCATTTCAAATTCAACATTTATCATCCTCGCATAAGAGTCAGGCCTGGGAAGGCCCCTAGTGCTCCATCGCATCGAACGTCGGCGCTCAACGCGTCAACTCATCCGCACGCCGGGGTCGCAATGAAACCTCGCCGAGCAATATCCACAACGTTCCATAGGGGATTTCCCAGGCGTATCGAACCCGTCGAGCGGGTATGTCAATAGATAGGTCTTAATGCCTGAATGATGGCAGCATGAATGGAGGAGTGAAATGAGAAGCATAGATTGGCGAGCACTACTGTGTGCCGGCGTCCTGTTATCCGCTGCAGGATGCGTCACGAACGCGACGACTGAATTGATTGAGGCGCCTTTCGTTGCCACGACCGACCTCACAGGGGGAACGACCGCCGCCGCCGCCGACATAACCGGAGCGGTCACGGACTTTACGTCGAGCACGACTCCGGGAGCCGTCGGCAGCGACAATCCGGTGTGGGCCAAAAAGCGGCTGCAGAACTTCACGCGCGCGTCCTATGACAATCTTCGTTCCGACATCTCGCGGGGCCACGGGGAATATCTCGTTTCGCTTGCGACGCTCGCCGGCATCCCCGCAGTGCAGTTCCCGCAATTTCAATCGCTGATGCAGGATTCGTACAGCACGATGTTCGACGACGTGGTGCCGGCCCAGGAAAGTGCAGGACACATCGTCGAGATCGCATGGGCCGCTGGATACGGTCGGGCTCGGTAGGAATTCAGGGCGGGTCGCCCGTTCCTCCTGAGCGTCGGCAGAATTGCGTGATGCAGCTGATCGACCGCGGCCTCTTTGTAATCTTGCTGCCCAGGCCTTCAGCATGGCCGGATCTGATTGGTGACCCGCCTGGACCCACAGGCCGATGCGAAACCCGCTTCGAGATACGGCCGTCGACACTAGCGCCGGCAAGACGTTGCTGATCACGCCCAGCTGTTGTTCGCTGGCGCGTTGGGGAAGAGCGTCCATTTCCGCAGTGTCGACGACTTGTCTACCCTGATTGCGCGTGGTTGTCAGAAGGGTTCGATGGTCTCCGCGGCGGTCGCCTCGACGGATCCCAATCCCGCGTCATGGAAGACACGCTGCCAAACGGCCGGAGAGAGTTCGTGTTTCAGCACGACTCCCTTGGCATGAGTCAGCGCCTGGTATTGCTCGGGCACGAGAATTTGGGAGGTCACTATCGTGACAGGAATCGAAGCCGTCGCCGCGTCGTCTCGCAGGCCCGCGAGGGCCTCGAATCCGTCCATGCCGGGCATATTCAGATCTAATAACACTAAGGCCGGCTTCAATTGACGGGCAAGTTGCAGACCTTCTTCTCCTCCGGTCGCTTCGACAATGGAGCATCCAAACTCCTCGAGGTGATGGCGGATGATGTAGCGGTCGGTTTCCTGATCGTCGATGATCAACACCACCGGAGGCCCTTTGGCAGGATCCCGCGCGACGTTTGTGACACGCTGCAGCCGGTCGATCAGCCAGGTCCGCCGCAAGGGCTTGACACAGTAGTCGTCCGCTCCGAGCGCGAATGCCTTCCGCGGATCCTCGACTGAGGAGACGATCAACACCGGAAGCCTCGCCGTCGCTTCCTCACGCTTGAGTTCCGCCAGCCATTGCCAGGCGAGCTCATCGGGGAGGAGCACGTCGAGCACGATCGCGACCACCGGATGCCGGCGCAATTGTTCCCGCGCCTGCCTGATGCTGCCGGCCGCAATCGGACGGAACGCCGTATGGCGCAGGTACTTGTCGTACAAGAGGCGCGTTTCCGGTTCGTCTTCCACGACCAGAACGGGCAGCCTGTTGTCTTCACCCGTCGCTTGAACGGGCTCGATATGCTCCGCTCGTTCGATGCCGCTCACCGCATGGTCGACGGGGATGGTGGCGATAAACGTAGAGCCCTCTCCGGGGCGGCTGCTGACCTCGATCGAACCGCCGAGGAGTTGAGCCAGCTTTTTGCACAACGGAAGGCCCAACCCTGTCCCCTTCACCTGCTTTTGGATCGGATGATCGAGCTGGGAGAATTCTTCAAAGATTCTCGCCTGGTCTTCCTGCGCGATGCCGATGCCGGTATCGGCCACGGAAAACGCAACGGAACGGCCGTCGGCAGTCAACGCCGCGCTCACGCGCACTTCCCCTCGTTCCGTGAATTTGATCGCGTTGGAAATGAAGTTCCGGAGAATCTGGGATACCTTGCCTTCGTCGGTCACCATGACCGGAATGCCCTCGGGATCTTCGAAGGCCAGGTTCACGGCATTCGAAACGAGCAGTGGCCTCAGCATGCCGCGCAGCGCGCTGAAGAGGTTGGCGACCTCGAACTCGGCGGCCTTCACCGTAACCTTGCCGGCTTCGATCTTCGCCAGATCAAGGAGATCGTTGACCAGCTCGAGCAAATCTTCGCCGCTCTTGCGGATGTAGTTGACCTGCTTGGTCTGTTCGCTGTTCAGTTCTCCGTCGGTGTGCTCGAGGAGGAGGTGCGACAGAGCAAGAATCGCATTCACCGGCGTCCGGAATTCATGGCTCATGTTCGAGAGAAAGCGTGACTTCATTTCATCCGCGCGGCGGAGGTGTCCCGCCTTTTCATCCAGCTCGGCATAGAGCGCGACGACGCCGCGATTGGTGTCCTCCAGCTCACCGTTGAGACGAACCAATTCTTGTTGCCGCTCGTGCAATTCTTCCAACGCGCGGAGCAGCTCGTGGTTCTGCTGCCGCACTTCTTCAACGGGATTCTGCGGCTCCTGTTTACCCAGCTGCTTGACGATCCGCTCCACGCTCTTTCCCGTGAAGAGTGGCGCCCGCGCAGGAAGAATTTTCGCCAGCCGTATGACGGACTCTTCGGGCGAGTCCGACCGGACTTCGCACTGGTCCATCAGGCGCCTGGCGGCGATGAGAGCGGATTCCCATTCCGGTGCAGGTGCTCCGGGGGCGGTGGCAGGGGGCGTTCGCTGCTTCGCGCCGCTAGAACGCGACGAACTAATCGTGATCAGCAAGACTTGCGGTGCGGTGGTGCCTTCGAGTTCAAACTCGATACGTCCGCCTTTATGGTGGTAGACGAGCAGTCTCGCGATTTCCGACAGCGCGGTGGAGATGCGGGTCTGGTCCTGCTCCTCGAACGAGAGCAGGCTGGCGACCTGCCGGGCCCGCTGCCGGGCCGTGACGACATCGTCATCATAATTGATGTCAACGAGGCTGACTTTCTGGGGCATCACGTCTCCTACGATGGTCGCTCGCGAACGTGCTCCTTTAAGACCACGACAGTGGCGTCATCGCGCCCCCGGGCAAAATCACGATACAGGATGCCGGCAATCAGGCTGGGATCCCTGGCGAGCAGGCCTGGATATTGCGTGAGATCCCAGTGCGTCCCGATGCCGTCACTATGAAGCACGAGTATTGAATGCGGCTGCCACGGCTGCGCAAACTCGGACAGCTTGCGGTAGTCATGGCCGACGATCCCGTTATGCGAGACGAGATGCCGCCGCATGTCGCCGCTCAACACCACCGCAGCAATGTTGCCAATGCCGGCGAATCGGACGAGCCTGGCGGCTCCGTCGAACACGGCAACGCCGAGGGCCGCCCCTCGCGTGGCTCTCGCGGCCTGATGCGCGACTTCCACGATTTGGGTCGGCGAGAGATGTAGCGGTGCGCGGCGCATCGCCTCGATGATCGCCGAGGCGGCGTCATTCGCGATCACTCCGTGGCCCAGGCCATCGACCACCGCACACACCCAGCCGTCCGCGAACCAACGGGCGATCCAATTATCGCCGCAGACCGGTTCCCCGGATTTCGCCTGGCGA
>JBKPSD010000120.1:0-7256 GCA_046734935.1 Nitrospirota bacterium | reverse complement strand
CTCACCCTTGACCCGGCCACGGGCGCGATCACGGGCGTGCCCACGACAGAAGGCACCACGGCGCACACGTTTTCGCTGCACGACAACACGGTCCCTGCGCAAACCGTCCAACAAACGCTTAGCATCACCATCACTCCGCCCGCCGGTACACTGACGATTACCACCACGTCGCTGCCAAACGGCACGGTCGGTGTGCCCTATAGCCGGGCGGTGCAGGCCACCGGAGGGAGCGGCATCTTTACCTGGACGATCAGCGCGGGGGCACTTCCCCCGAACCTGATTTTGGATCCCGCCACGGGCGTGATCTCAGGCACGCCGACTGCGCCGGGGACCGCGTCGTTTACCGTCCGGGTGGCGGACACAGGCGGGCAATCGGCCACGCAACCGTTGTCGATCACGATCACGGCGATCCCAGCGCCTGGTACCCCGCCGGACATCACGACGACGACGCTGCCGGCAGGAACAGTGAATCAACCCTATAACCAGCCGGTCGTCGCGACCGGCGGCACCGGTGCCTTGACCTGGAGCATCGCGTCGGGTGCACTTCCCCAAGGCCTGACGTTGAATGCGACGAACGGCGAAGTTTCGGGCACGCCGACTGTCGCAGGCACGTCATCGTTTATCATTCGTGTGCAAGACGCCGCCGGACTCTCGGATGTCCAAGCGCTGTCGATCACGATTAATCCGCCCGCTCCTCCGCGCATCACCACGAGTTCGCTGCCGGCAGGAAGGGTCGGTGAGCCGTATAGCGAGCCGGTGCAGGCGACCGGCGGGACCGGAGCGCGAACCTGGCTCATCGTTGAAGGAAGCCTGCCGGCGGGGCTGACTTTGGATCCGACGACCGGCCTCATTTTGGGCACGCCGACGGTGGCAGACACCTCGTCCTTTACCGTCCAAGTGCAGGACGCAGCCGGGGGATCGGACCAGGAAGCGCTGTCAATCAGGATCAGGGATGCCAGAGGAGGCAACAATGACAATTAGGACGTTGCTGCGAGCGATGACGATGAAGTCGTGAGGTACCGGAATATGCGGCCAGCCGAGCCCAATTGACTTACCGTACCGGAAAGCGCAGCATGAAGCTCTCTCGCTCGAGAAAGAGGTGTTCTGTGCTGTTGTGCTGACCGGCGCGGCGCCTTCCCATTCTTCTTCCGCTATCATTCTTCTGCGCCCTGCTGGTGCGACCCACCGGCAGGGCGTTGTGCTCTCCGCTCACGAACACATCACGCCCCCTTCCTCTCACCTCAACCAAGGAGTCTGCAATGACACGCTTTCTCACGCTCCTCACAATGGGACTACTCGGCTCCCCAACGCTGGCCTTGGCGGTCGAGCATAACGCCGGCTACCGGGGCATCGGGTACATCTATTTCAGCTTCATTGCCGCTGTGCTGATCTATGGTGTCTACGACGCGTTCGGCAAAACGAGCATGTATGTGATGGCGCCGATCATCCTGATCGGGCTCTTTCTGATGTTGCCGCCCGTGTAAGTTCTCGGAACCAAGAAAACGTGTCAGGAGGCGTTTCCTGTTTTGATGGTGGAAAGACAAAGACAGGCACGGCTTCCTTCGCCTTGACCTCACCGACTATTCGGCGTACCGATCTGCACGGAGTTTCCAAAAGACGCAGAACGATGTATCCTGCTTCCGCTTCTCGCGATCGAACGCCATTCACCCCAGAGGAAGGATTCTATGATGCGTAGTCCTGGAGTCCTATGGATCAAAGCGGCGGTGGTCTACCTGATGATGGGAGTTGGCTTGGGCATCTACATGGGTGCGTCCGGAAATCATCTTTTGACTCCGGTGCATGCGCATTTCAATTTGCTCGGGTGGGCATCCTTGGCGCTGGTCGGATTGATCTACCACCATTTCCCGACGGCAGGATCGAATCGATTGGCCACCGTCCAATTCTGGCTCCATAACATCGGTTTGCTCGCGGGAATGGCCTTGCTCGTTGCGGTCCTCCGCGGCAACACGTCGCTGGAACCGCTGCTCGGCGTCGCGTCGGTCGTCATCGGGACAGCCGTCGTGCTGTTCGCCGTTAACGTCTTTCAGCGGATCGATTAGATCCAAGAAAAGCGAGCCGTCATGGCGTGGGGAGACAATGTCAATACAAAAGAGGAAGCGGAGAGAATCGCGGCGGTGCGTGAATATTTCTATGAACAGGTTCCCAACGCCGAGATTCGGGATTCGTACGATGCCGGGAGACTGGCGCAGGTGTTTCGAGTCGAAGCGAGGGACTTCGGAGGATTTCGTGACGCGGTGATCTCGACCGAGTTTCTGATGGAACATCCGCCGAACAAATTGGCGAAAGTGTTGAAGGGCTGGCGGCTTGCGGAACATCTCCGGTCGATGAAAGGCACGGAGGTGCTGGTCACGACCTGGGGAATCGAAGAAAAGGCAAGCTGAAAACCGAATAAGCGACGTGTCCGCCATTATAGTGCTTGACTCCTGTCGTCATAGCGCCCATGGTGATGATCGTCTGGTATGAAGCTCCGCTGACTGTCTATCTTTTGCGCTTCCTCACCTTCCCAGCGTGACCGATTTTCCAGTCTCCGCCGCTCCGATGCCCGAGGCCTTTCAACGGCTGCATGGCGCGTGTGATGGTCCGCTGATGGAGGCGGCCACGACGCCGGCCTGCGCCGAGGACCATTCGATTCCGCCCCATTCCATAGACTAGGAGTCTGCCATGATTGTGTAATCGGAGGGCCGTGCAGTCCGACAACTGCGACGTTTGTATCAACGTGACTGTGTGCATAACAGGAGGGCAATGACATGAATGCTGATCAACTGAAGGGACGATGGCTGCAGTTCAAAGGCGACCTGAAACAGACGTGGGGCAAGTTCACCGATAATGACTTGGAGGAGATCGGCGGGAGCTACGACAAATTCGTCGGTAAGGTCCAGGAACGGTATGGCGACAGTAAAGCGGAGTTAATGACGTGGGCAACGGCATGGCATGCCAAGCCGGCATCCGTCGAAACGAAATCGGCCCCTGCAGGGCGCAAGTAGGAAGACGATGACGACACACTTTTACCTGTAAGGAGACGATATGTACACACGCACTATTTCGACATGGTCCGCCGCGTTGGTCATTGGGGGGACGCTCATGACCGGATCGGCATTCGGCAGGGCCGAGGAGAAGAACATGAGCGACTCGTGGGTGACAGCCAAGACCAAAATTGCGCTGTTTGCCGATTCGCGAGTGAAGGGCAGCGACATCAGTGTCGCGACCACCGACGGCAAGGTGATCATCCGAGGCAAGGCGGATACGGAGGCAGCGAAGAAGGCCGCGGAAGACATTGCCAAGGGCATCGACGGTGCGAAGACGGTCAAGAACGATCTACAAGTGGTCGCGCCGTCCAAGCGCGAGGCGGTCGATGACAAGGACGACGCGATCACGGCTCGCGTGAACGAACAGATGGCCAAAGACCCGCAATTAAGAACTGCGGGAATCAAGGCCCAGACGAATGCAGGCGTCGTCTCATTGAGCGGCGAGGTGGCCGATCTCCCGACCAGTGCCCAAGCGTCCTGGTCCGCGTGGCAAGTGCCGGGTGTGAAAGCCGTGAAGAACGATCTGATGGTGAAAGAAAAGGCCTAAGGCGTCCTTAGACGAAACGAAGCTCTCCGTCCGTCGAGCCCCGTCAGCGGCATCGACGGACGACAGCGCTCTTTCCTAGGCTGACGGACAGCGCCAGCCGCAGCTGCAGAGCCAGCAATCTAAAGGGGAGACCTTGTGCAGCAGGTTTCTGCACGCCGGACAATGCCGGGTCCAGAGGTGGCCCGCCGTGACTGTCGCGACACTCGGTTGCGAGACTGGATTGGGAAGAGGTGCCATTAGATGCCTCACTGGCATAATACGGAAGTGAAGAGTCCACATCCATTCTCCCTTGGCGGCACGCGGAAGTCTGGTCAAAATTGCTCAACATGGTCCACCTCGAGATCAGGCCGGGGCGTGCGACAATTGCCTCCAGTAAAGTGGTAGGGTGTCGTGAGCCGTCTGCGTGCCGAAAGGCGTGGGCGGTGAGGTGAGGTGAGGGAGTCGGTGGGCGCTACCGCCTGTGAATGTCATAGGCGTCTGAACGGAGACACGCATGTCATTACATCGTTCCAATCGCCGCGGACGGAGGCCGGACCGGAAAGCGTCAATCGGGTCGTGGGGAAACATCGACTCGATGCCGTGCTTGGCGGACACGCTGAGAAAGAGTCCCCCGAGGCTGTCTCAGGAGACGAAGGATTTCATCATCGCGTGCGAAGCCCTGCGCCGGCGGTTGGCAGACCACGGCCTGCTGACGGGCGCGGAGAAAGACCTGATCGAATTCAGCGCGCTCGAGATGCTCAATCACGTGAAACCCTTGGATTGAAGGCGCTCACTATGGTGGGATCAACAATCTACATTCCTCATGCCAAGCCGCTATCGTTAACGCTTGAGAAGGCCTTGAGAACGTTCGTGCAGGAGCATCAGCCTGCCGCCATTGCGTTTGTGCGATCCGGTGACGGCGAGTTGGCCGTGATCGAGACGGCGAGTCCCGCACAGGCCGAACAGGTTGCAGCCGCATTGGCGGCCAACAACCTGAGTCCAGAGCCTCTCACGACTGTGCTGAACAGCACGCCGGAAGGCCGGGACCTCGAGCGTCTCTACATCCAGCTCAAGCAGCGTGAGCTGGAAAACCAGTGGATCAACCGCCAATGGTAACGTCTGCACACCCTCCTTAATAGCGCTTGACTCTTCGGCCCAATGCGCTCAGGCTGATCCTATGCCGTATTGAGGCACGCCGACTGTCCTATCCTTCGCGCTCTGCTTTCCAACCTGCGCGACCGATTCCCCAGTCTCCGCCGCTCCCTGTGAGTCGCGTTTCTCCCTTCGGTTTACTCGGTCTATCGGTCTCATGAGTGCGATCGGTGCCGTGTCTCCGTCACGGTCGTCGTGTTTCTGTTCGCAGAATGCCTCCCCGTGCGTAAGCGCTTCATCGAATGGGCCTCCTGAAGCGTGCCACCCACCAGGCCCTACACAGACGAGAGGTGGAACGATGGAAAAGTCTACGATCACACGCCGCGTATTGCTGGTGTCGCTGCTGACGGTGATGGCCTCCTGGTCGATTCCGTTCGTCAACGCCGCTACACCGCCGGTGAAAGACACGATGCAGCCTGCGCCGGCAATGGACCTCAACAGCGTGGCAGCGAATTCTGTTGACGATACCCTGAAGGCCTGCCTGGCGAGGATTCCCCACGTCGCCACAGCCGGTCAGCGCCTGTTGGCTGAACAAAATTGTCAGGGAGAAGAGAAAACGAGACAAGAGAGCCAGCTGACTCCGCGTTTTTAATCGGCGCGATCGCGGGCCTGCTTGAGCGGGGCCGTATCGAGGCCGACAACGATAACGAAAGAGAGGTGCAGCATGTATCAGATTTATAGCCTGATCGGAATACTGGTGCTGACATGGAGCATCGCCATCTGGGCCTCTATGCCCGAGGAGCGGGGGTAAGCCGCGGTAAGAGTTCCGGCGCTCATGTTGATGTGTGCCGGAACACGCCATCGATCATCACGACAATAAAATAGAGGAGGCTCCATGACACCCACCGAGCACATTGCGAAGATGACGACCGCTATCAAACTTGCCATCAAGGTCATGGGCGATCGATTCGGATCGACGGAGCAGGATGTCGCAACCGCCATTCAGGAACTAAAGACATCGATGCTGGCGTCCGCAGAACCGAAGGCGCCACAAGGAGCCGTTGCAACCCAGCAGCCGGTTCACGCTGGATAACGCAACGTACAAAGAGTTTGTTTGGACGGCCATCACACGGGCGTAAGCACGAAGGCCGAATCGTCGGCCGTCATGGGGACGGACGATTACAGAAGAGGTGAATCATGACACAGGCGCATGGGCAGACACCGGTCGAGAAGCCTCCATCACGCTATACGCTGAGCTACGGCATGCGGCTGGATAAGGTCAAGCTGCAGGAACCGGCCCATGCTCAGGCGTCCCTCGCCCTGCCGGACGGGTCGGCGGGCAGGATGACGCTCCACGTGAGCAATGGCACGGCGGATGAAATCAAGGCCCAGCTGCTCGAACGCGTCGACGCCTTTTTTCAGGCGCATGCCGGCGGGTGAGTCCGGTACCGGTCTTCGAAGCATGTTCGGACAGGGTCTCACTCCAAGTGAATTCCAGATGGGTTTCCGCATCCTCTTTTGATCAGTCTCCAGATAGCCGACGACGGTTTCTTGCCTTTTCCCACCGTGCTGTACCATCTTCGTCTGCATAGGAAAGCGGGCGGGGTTCGACCGCATGTACCATTGCGCCGGCTTTACGTATTTGTTATGAACAACGGACAACAAGGAAAGAGTGCATCTCATGCGTCAAAGACATCGCTGGCCGTTCATCTTGTTGATCTTGCCGCTGGCCATCAGCGGATGCAACACGCCCTCCTCCACATCATCGCGTACTGACAATGTCCGCTTTATGGATGCCTGGGGCATCTACAGCCACTGCTCACAAAGCGGTGATCTGGATGCGATGCGTGCCGATGCGCATCGATTGAGCCTCGCCGGCAACATGACGGATTCCGTCGGAAATCCGGCATCCCCTTACAGTGAGGAGACGGCGTCGATCGGTCCGAGCGACCGCCTGTCGGCGGATCCATCGGCGATGGCTGCGGCCTGTGCCCTTCGCGCCGGTCAGCTTGCGCAGGCAAGAGGACTTCGGTCCTTTGCGCGAGAGATGTTCGAGATGATCGTCACAAACTTCCCGCAACCCCGCTACCGCTATTATGTCGCTCAAGCCCGCGACGGTCTCGAGCGACTGGATGCCGGAACATCCAGCTAGCGTTCGCGTCCGCGAACCAACCGGCTATTCACGAGGCCATCTCGATAAGTTCCCGGCGTGATCGTAGTCTTTTCACGTTTCCCTCAATCGGGGTTTAGCGCCACTTGCCGAGATAATGCTCCTCGCAGTGGGTTTCGCCTAGACAGCCCGCCATTGCTTCCTATGGATCCGAGGATTACGATCATGTATGAACGAGAACTTCTCGTCGCCCTTTATCGACGGAGGTGACCTATGGCTTGTTCACACGTGACTGCTGTTCAGCCTGTGACTGCTCACACTCAAGGCTGTGAGGAGTGCCTGAAGAGTGGCTCCTCATGGGTGCAGCTGCGTCTCTGCCTGACCTGCGGCCATGTCGGCTGTTGCGACAGCTCGCCCGGTCGCCATGCCACCAAACATTTCGAACACACGACGCATCCGGTGATGGCCTCATTCGAGCGTG
>JBKPSD010000119.1:0-7607 GCA_046734935.1 Nitrospirota bacterium | reverse complement strand
GGCTGCAACGGGCTGCTGTCGGGCTCGGGCAGCGTGATCGCCGATCTGCAGGCGCGGCTTTTCCGCGCCGTGCAGAAGAATGACCTTGCCGAGGCGAAGCGGCTCAACGAGCGCATCGAGCCGATGGCACGGGTGTTCTATGCCGATCCTTTCGTCGACATGCACAACCGCATGAAGGAAGCGCTGGTGCTGCTCGGAAAATTGCCGCGCGCGGTGGTGCGTCCGCCGCTGGTCAAGATCGAGCGTGACGAGGTGGCGCGCATTCGCCAGGCCTTGATCGAGGCCGCCTTGCTCGACAAGAACGCAAGAGACGCCGCGTAGAGTGCACCCTGCCACCGGGTATAGCCGTCCGAAGGAGGGCATGTTTCGATGCCCGAAGCGGGACTATGTCCCGTCGTTTCGCCACTCTCTCGCGACAAGCGAAACCACCTTGAGCGATTCCTCCGCGCCTTCTAGAGCACCCTTCTCGAAATCCCCCTCGATGCGGCCCATCTGGTTTGTGACGTGGGCAAAGCAAAGGACAGGTCGTTTGCGAGCGCTCGAAAAGGCATAAAGTCCTGCGGCCTCCATTTCTACGGCGAGAATACCAGCTTCTGACGCAGCGTCGATTGCTCTTTGTGTTTCCCGAAATGGCGCATCAGTCGTCCAGGTGGCGCCGACTTGAAGAGAGATGTCGGCCTTAGAGAGCGCTCTGCGTGCAAGTTGAACCAACTGGGAATCTGCTTCACTGAAGTCGGATGGCGGCATGTAATGGTAGCTGGTGCCTTCGTCGCGAAGCGCGCGATCGATGAGAATGAAGTAGGGGGGCCGCTGAATGGGACGTACCTGACCGGCCGATGTCACGCTGATCAACAACCGACATCCTGACGCAAATAGTTCTTCGGCGATCAGAACAGCGAATGCGGCGCCGACTGCGCAACCGACGATGCCATATTCAACATTCTCATGGCGGAAGACGTAGAGATCGGTGTGATAACATGCCCAGCCGGCATGGCGATCGGCGCGGCCTGCCGCTAACAAGTGCCGTACAATATCGCCGTCAGGATCAAGAAGGCAGATTTTCGGAACGGTTGTCGCTGGTGGGAGACCCTTCTGGCGTCGTGCTTCACGCATCAGGTTTTCGGGCACAAAAGCGGACGGAGCCGCATAGTGCTTATTGGAGAGGATCGGCGGCGTTTTCGGTTTTGTCACAGGTCGGTGATCGATCATTCTGCAGTTGCGAACAGGTCGGCCAGCCGCACGACCGCTTCTTGAATTTCATCGTCTGTCGTGCCGCGACCCAGACTAAATCGAACGGCGCCCATTCCAATCTCGGGAGCAACGCCCATCGCTTGCAAAACCGGCGATAGTTCGATGCGGTCAGAATGACATGCGGACCCGGTTGAGGCTGCTATTCCATTTAGCTTTCGCAATATGTCGGCTCCAACCCGGTTTACGAAGGATACGTTGAGTGTATTGGGCAATCGATGAACTGGGTGCCCATTGAGGGATACGCGATTGCCAAGTCGTTTTTGCAGTTCTTGCCAAAAACGATCACGCAAGTCGCGTACTCGGTTCATTGGCGTAAGATCGCCGGCAAGCTCGCAAGCCTTGCCGAGGCCTACAGCCATTAAGGCGCTTTCGGTGCCGGCACGCCGGCCACCCTCATGGCCAGCGCCGTGAATCAACGGTTCGAGTGTTACGCCACGGCGGACAAACAGGGCGCCGACGCCCTTGGGTGCGTAAAGTTTGTGGCCGGCGACTGTCAGAAGATCGACCCCGAGTTCATTGACGCGTGTTGGAATCTTGCCAACGGACTGCGCGGCGTCGGTGTGAAACAAAACATTGTGGTTGTGTGCGATCCGGGCGCAATCTTCGATCGGCTGGATGGTGCCGACCTCATTGTTGGCGTGCATGATGCTGACAAGGATCGTGCGGGGTGTAATGGCTCTGCGGAGATCGTCAGGGTCAAGTCGACCTGTGCCATCGACCGGCAAATAGGTCACGTGGGCACCAAGGTGCTCAAGGAATCGGCACGGCTCGATAATCGCCGGGTGCTCGATTTGGGTCGTGATGATGTGGTCACCCTTGTCGCGGTAAGCAAAAAACACGCCCTTAAGAGCAAGGTTATTTGCCTCGCTGCCGCCGCCCGTAAAAACAATCTCGTCATTTTGGCAACCGAGGAGCGCTGCTACTTGACGGCGCGCCGACTCAACGGCCGTCGCCGCCGTACCTGCAGCCCAATGAGCGCTTGAAGGGTTGCCATAATGATCTTTTAGAAATGGCTTCATCGCGGCGGCAACCGCCGGATCGATCGGTGTACTGGCGTTGTAGTCAAGATAGATGCGTCGCATTGTCAATATACCAGAACCTTGTCGGCTTCGACCGTTGCAGCCGCAAGTTCATCCATCGTGCTACGGTGTGAACCATCAATGAGAGCAGTGTCATGGACGCTGCGCGCATCCATACAGGTGCCGCATAGGAGCACCTTGCCGTTCCCGGCGATCACTCGTTTGAGCATTCGCTCAACATTGTAATAGCCGTCCGGTGTCTTTTGGCCGGCTTTGGCGGCGATAACAGCATCCGCCATGAGGAAAATGGTCGTCTCATTCTGCGGCTCAATTTTTAATAGCGCCTGAGCAAGTCTCAACGCGTTATAGACTCGCTCGGTGCCGTACGGTGGATCGTTAAGAATGAAGAGTGTTTTCATGACCGGTGCCTTTCGGTGCCCATCGTGGATGGCTCGCCTGTTGTGTCTCGCGGCTCAACCCTTGGCAGTACGGCAGGCATGCCGGCCAAACCTTCACGCATCAGAACCGCCACGACGACGCCCGAAGCAAATGTCAAAGCAGCGATGATCCCGATTGCCCAGGGCAAGCCAAGAGTGTCTGCAATAATGCCGGCCGAGAGCGCACCGATTGCGTAGCCGAGATCCCGCCAAAATCGGTAAACACTGAGCGACCGCGCCCGCCAACTCGGATGCGAGGCATCCGAAACGGCTGCAATCAAGCTCGGATAAACCATCGCAGTGCCGATTCCGAGCAATAGACTGCCGATCAGCCAATACTCGAAGTGGCGTGTCAGCGCGGTAACGAACAGACCGGCCGCCTGCACCCACATGCCGCCGACGATCAGCCCCTTGCGGCCCCAGCGGTCGCTCAACGGCCCGGTTGCGACCTGGAGAACACCCCACGTTGCAGGATACACTGCCTTGAGGAGGCCGATGCGCTCGACGCCCAGTCCGAACGCCGCAAAAAACAAGGGAAAGATGCCCCAACTCATTCCGTCATTGAGATTGTTGACGAGGCCTGCCTGCGAGGCAGCAAAAAGATTGCGGTCGCGGAATGAGGTCAGAGTAAAGATTTCCCAGAAGTTGCTCGTACCCGCAGATTGGGAACTGTTGCCGATTTCCAACCGGACATGATCACGCGTATCCCGGACGAGCATGATCGAGAGCGCGAGGCCGAAGATGGCGTAAGCGACGCCGAAATAAATCGGCGCCGGCCGAAGCCCATATTGTGCAGCGACGTAGCCGGTGAGGAATGCCGTCACTCCAACTGCGAGATAGCCGGCAAATTCGTTGAGGCCGACGGCCAGGCCACGCGATTTCGGCCCCACGAGGTCGACTTTCATGATGACAGTCATCGACCAAGCGAATCCCTGGTTGATGCCAAGCAGCGCGTTGGCCGCAATGACCCATTCCCAGCTTGGCGCCCACATAATCATGAATGGCACTGGCAGACCGATTAACCAGCCAAGGACCAGCACGCGCTTACGACCCCAGACGTCAGCAAGGTGCCCTGAGACCAGATTGGCGCAAGCCTTGACGACGCCGAAGCTGACAATGAAAGAGACAACCAAAGTGGTCGATGCCAGATGAAATTCCTTGGCGCCGATCAACGGCACGATTGTGCGCTCGATCCCGACCATACCGCCGACAAAAGCATTGATAAGGACCAGCAAAGCGAACTGCCGCCAGTTGGCGCGCAGTCCCAGCGTGACGGGGCTCGCGATTGAACGATTTGGAGAGCTGATGTCCGTCGCACTCATTCCGTTTCCGCCCCGGAATTGATCGCACGCACCCGCCCAGCCTGCGGCGGTGGAGGCGGTATATCGGCGACCATCGCGCGCACGAATTCATCTTCATCGTCAATTTGAAACGCCTTGTTGTGCCGTCTTTCGAAGCCGATGGTGGAAATTGGTTTGCCACTCAAGCTCCGGCCACAGACGGAACCGGAATATGCGCCGGGTAGCACCTCCAGGTACTCAGGCAAGGCCTTCAACCGTTGCACGCTGCGGAACAAAGCGCGTGCACCTTCTTCCGCGCTGCTCGCAAGCTCGGTTCTCCCGAGGTCGCCTACCATAAGTGTGTGACCGGTCAGCACGAACCATGGCTCGTTAGAGCGCGTGCGGTCGGTTACCAGCATTGAAATATGCTCGGGCGTATGGCCGGGCGTGTGCACGACTTCGATCGTGACGTTACCGATTTCAAGAATTTCGCCATCGCGCGCGGCCCGAAATGGAAATCTCACTTGGGCGCCTTCGAAGAGCACATATTCGGCGCCGGTTGCCTCCGCGAGTTTTCGGCCGGTCGAAATGTGGTCGGCATGCAGATGCGTGTCGATGACGTATCGGATCCGCATACCCGCTTCTTCGGCTGCACGACGATAGGGCGCGATATCTCCGATGGGATCGACGACGGCGGCTGCGGCACGTCCGGCACATCCGACCAAGTAGGATGCGCCAACGGGATCAGAATGCAGATACTGCCGCAAAATCATGTAAAGCCTCCATGCTTCTGGTCTGCTCAAAAACCACGGGACCGCCGGCTCTTGACCAGCCAAAGATATTCAATTATTCACTTGAATGATCTATAGAAGCAGGTTACATGTCAAGCCAGGGCCCGAAACAAGCATTGTTCGCGCAGTTCGCCGCAGTCGCGAAAACACTGGGCCATTCTCATCGCCTGGAGCTCTTGGAGCAGCTTTCTCAAGGCGAGCGTAGCGTGGAAGTTCTGGCCGACCGGGTCGGTCTCTCGATCGCCAATACCTCGCAGCATCTTCAGCACATGCGACGCGCCGGCCTGGTGACAACAAGGCGTCACGGCAAGTTCGTCTATTACGCACTCGCCGACGATGGCATTCTTGACGTTCTCACGGCACTGCGTCGGATCGCAGAGCGAAATGTTGCCGAAGTCGACCGCATTGTTCGGAGCTATTTCAACAAACGTGACGAACTTGAGCCGGTTTCTCGCAAAGAGCTTCTGAAGCGACTACGCGCGGGAACCGTTACAGTTCTGGACGTGCGCCCTCCAGATGAATTCGAATTGGGACATTTGCCTGGAGCGATCAACATTCCGCTTCATGCACTGAAGAAACGACTTGCCGAACTCGATACCGCGCGGGAAATCGTGGCTTACTGCCGCGGCGAATATTGTGTGCTTTCGTTTGAGGCAGTCGCCTTACTTCGTGCCCGTGGTTTTAACGTCCGCCGATTGGAGGATGGTCTCCCGGAGTGGCGCGCCGCTAGAATGCCCGTTGTAACCGGAAGCGCGTGAAGAATAAAAACTGTGCTGTCTTTGCGATTTTGGGAGGAAGAAACATGAGTGCAGTCGAAGCGAACGTGCAAAGCGCTCAGTACGTAGATTTTTGGAACGAGATCCTGGTTCCGAAATTCATCAAATACAAACACATCTTGGTTGATGGATTGACTCACCACAGTGAGGCGATTTTTCCGTCATTGCCGGTTAAGGAAGGCGACAAAGTTCTCGACGTTGGATGTGGTTTCGGAGATACCGCAATCAAGCTGGCACGGCGAGTAGGCGACAACGGCAAAGTCGTCGGATTGGACTGCTGCGAGGCGTTCCTGGAGTACGGCCGGAAGGATGCCGCAAAACTGGGTTTGCAGAATATTTCGTTTGTCTACGGCGATGCGATGCTCGACCGCTTCGAGCCCGAATATGATTTCGTATTTTCGCGCTTCGGCACCATGTTTTTTGCCAACCCGGTGGCCGGATTGCGGAATATGCGAAAGGCGCTGAAACCTGGCGGCATCATGACGCACATTGTTTGGCGCACGCGCACGGACAATCCCTGGCTCAGTATGGCGAAGGACGTCGTCTTGAAGTTTCTACCGCCGCCCGGTGAGGATGCGCTCACTTGCGGCCCGGGACCATTTTCGATGGCGGACGAGCCAATGGTCACCAAGATGATGGAGATAGCCGGTTACACTGACATCACCTTCAAGAGAGTCGACGCTCCCGTGCTGGTCGGAAAGACCGTCCATGATGCCGTGAATTTCCAGCTTGCCATCGGCCCCGCCGGAGAAGTTTTTAGAGAAGCTGGCAAGGAGGCCGAGGCGAAGCGAGATCAAATCGAAGCTGCGCTGGCGGAGGCCATCAACTCTCAGAAGAAAGATGCTGACGGGATCGTAATGGAATCATCTTCGTGGGTGATATCAGGCAAGAACCCCGCCTAGGGTGAGTTACAGCGGATCAGTCTGCAAACTCTGCAATCCTGTCACTGACAGCGTCCTCCGCTGACGTTCGTTTCCGATCGTTGAATGTCCGCTTTCGCAGGGGAACGCACTGCTGAAAAGCCAATAATGTTGCTCGACGAAGCCAAGCTGGAGAGACGGTCGCTTGCGCGAAACGAATTGCTTTTCAGGCAAGGCGACAAGGTTCATGCGATCTATTTCATAGAAGAAGGGCGGTTACGGCTTGATCGGCGTACTTTTGACGGTCGTTCTCTGGTATTCGGCACGAACTCTGCCGGGGAGTTCTTTGTTGAAGCAGCCTTGTTTGCGGAGATATTTCATTGCGACGCCGTTGCGACTGAACCATCGCGCGTGCGCATTTATCCCAAGGCAGCTGTTTTACACGCGCTGAGAACTGACCCGACGGGCGCCGTCCCCTTCCTCAAGCTCATGGCCCATCAGGTGATCGAGGCGCGGCAACGTCTGGAATTAATGAAAATTCGTTCGGCAAAGGAACGCGTCATGTTGTATCTGGATCTTCACGCGGGAGCGGAAAGCTCTGTGGGATTGAAAAGCGAGCTTCAAGATATTGCCAGTGAGCTCGGTCTTACGCGCGAAGCGTTTTATCGCACGCTCGCGAGTCTTGAACGTGCGGGCGCCATCAAACGCTCGGGCGCTCGCATTGTGCTCAAAAGATCGCCTGGCGTGTGACTATTCGGGCGGCCTGAAAACTGGTGTCGCTTGGTGCGCGACCAACAGCCATTGCCCACCCTTGCTCTCGAAAACGTTCGTAACAAAGGCGTCGAAGTTTATGGTTTTGCCGTCCTTGCGCAAGAGTCGGACTCTTTCCATTCCGACAGCCCATGCTGTCTGTCCGTTGATGCGGACATGCGGCTTGTTTGCGGAAATCGAGACGCGGTCGAATTGGCCGAAACGCATTTGCCAGGCTCCGCGCACGGCGTCCCAACCAATCACGACTGTGGTGCTCAACGGCCCGATGAATGACGCGTAGCTTTCATGCGCCCACACTTTATCCATCGCGTTGATGTCGCGGGCGACGATCGCGGCAACGAGGCGTTGACTCGCGGACTGAATATCTTCGAGATCGTGGGTCTGCTGAGCCTGAGTCGTGCTCACCGTGGCCAGCAGTAAAC